>JAPLGH010000074.1 GCA_026390285.1 Caldisericota bacterium | reverse complement strand
CCCAACGACCCTGTATGCCGGCACCTTTGGCGAAGGTGTCCTTCGTTCTACGGACAGTGGTGCCCACTGGTCCGGCCTGAGGACCACCATCAGCAAAGAGGGCGTCACATCTCTTGTCATCGACCCTCTCTCCCGCACCATCCTCTACGCCGGCACTCAGGATGGTATCTTCCGCTCGAGAGACAGCGGCGCTACCTGGACAGCGGTGAATACTGGTCTTGCCAGCAAGTGGATCCTGTCTCTCACTATCGATCCCCTCACCCCCACGACCCTCTACGCCTGTACTGAAACCGGAGGTATCTTTCGCTCCACGAACAGTGGTACCACCTGGACAGCTGTGAACAATGGGATCGCCAGCGAATCTGCCAATTGTCTTGTCATAGACGCCGTTACCCCTGCCATTCTGTATGTCGGTTGCACGGGCTATGTGAGGGCGCCTGGCGGCATCTTCCGTTCCACTGACAGTGGTACCACCTGGAGGGCCGCGAACGCTGGCATAACCAATACGTGGGTCCGGCGTCTTGCCATCGATCCCCTCACTCCCACGACCATCTATGCCGTGACTGATACGGACATCCGCCGCTCCACGGACAGCGGCGCTACCTGGAAGGGCCTGAACACCGCGGATTTCATCTGGGGTCCCTACTCCGCCTTCAATCTTGTCGTCGATCCGTGCACTCCCACGACCCTGTATGCACAGACGTCCGATAACCACAATGACTGCTGTATCTTGCGCTCCACCGACAGCGGCGCTACCTGGACGGGAGTGAGTGACGTCCAGTCTCTTGCCATCGACCCCGTCACCCCCACGATTCTGTACGGTGGTACCTATGGTGGCGTCATTCGATCTACGGACAGCGGCGCTACCTGGACGGCGGTGAACGCGGATCTCGCTGGTGAGTACATCCAGTTCCTTGTTATCGACCCGGTCACCACGACGACTCTCTACGCTGGCACTCAGGATTGCGTCTTTCGCTCCACGGACAGCGGCACGACCTGGACAGCCGTGAACGCTGGTCTTGCCTCCACGACTGTCCAGTTTCTTGTCATCGACCCCCTCAACCCGACAATCCTCTATGCTGACACCGACACTGGCGTCTTCCGTTCGACCGACACCGGTACGACTTGGAGGATGGTGAGCACTGACCTTGTCAAGGAGAAGGTTACGTCTCTTGTCATTGATCCGCTTGCGCCCACGACTCTCTACGCAAGTACCGGTGGTAGCGGCGTCCTCTGCTCCACCGATAGCGGTACCACCTGGACGGCAATGAACAAGAACCTCACCAGTCTGTATGCCTGTGCTCTTGCCATCAATCCCCTCGCACCCAGTACTGTCTACGTTGGCACCGGTAGCGGTGGTGTCTTCCGGTACGGCGCTGTGCCTTCCTACACGCTTGCCACGACCTCTTCTCCTGCTTCGGGCGGCACCATTGCGAGATCTCCTGATCAGTCTTCATATCTCTCTGGTACGGTGGTCACTCTTACTGCTAGGCCTGCGACGGGCTACAGCTTCGCTGGCTGGTCTGGTGATCTCAGCGGCACGGAGAACCTGGCTACCATTACCATCGATGCGGACAAGACCGTCACCGCCAATTTCACCAACCCGCCAGCGTACACGCTGACGCCTTCGTTCGGATCCGGTGGCACCATGACTCCCAACACCCGGCAGACCGCTGCTCAAGATGAGAGCACGACATTCACCATTACTCCGAATGCCGGCTACCACATCGCTGATGTCACCGTCGATAGAATATCACGGGGCCCCGTCTCCTCCTATGCGTTCACCAGCGTCAGGGCAGATCATGTCATCCAGGCAAGGTTTGAGCCGAACAGGAAGGAGACCGTCATCGTTCTTCAGATAGGGAAGACCACGTTCACCGTCAGTGGGAGTTCGAAGAAGCTGGATTCTCCTCCCGTCATCAAGAATGGACGGACCCTTGTCCCCATACGCGCAATCATCGAAGCGCTCGGTGGAACTGTCGGCTGGGATGGAACTGCCGGCAAGGCAACCGTGAATCTTGGGAGTACCTCCCTCCAACTCTGGATCGGCAAGAGTCGGGCGACCGTGAGAGGCATCAGCACCCCCATCGATTCGACCAACATCAAGGTGGTCCCGGAGATCATCAGCGGCAGGACCATGCTTCCCCTGAGATTCGTCTCCGAGAATCTTGGCTGCTCTGTCATCTGGACAGATGCGACCAAGACGGTAACGATCACGTACCAGCAATAAGCGTCTCCCTTCGAATAGAAGACAACGGGGCTAGACGAAGACGTGTAGCCCCTCTAATGTCTGTGAGATTTCACTCCAGATAAGAATGTGACCCCTCCGTGGAGGACATCGACACCACCAACAAGATCACCGGGCCCTCAAGTACGTCGGCGAGCGTGTCCTGGACCATATCATCGTGGGCCGTGCCCGCCAGGACTACTTCAGCTTCGCCCGGGCGGGGATGGTGTAGGAGCCAATGCCCAGCAGGAGCATCCACGTCCAATGGCTTTCACCGGTGGCCCTTCTTTCGGACGTGATGGGCAGTAGATAGGGCCATCGTAGGTGTTCCCGGGCTAGGGTTGTGCTCACTTCCCGGCAGGACGAGGTCAAAGGGTGTCATGAGTTGATGAACGTCACCACAAACAACCACCATAGGCACAGCAAGAGCAGTGGGATCGCCGTTGCGAAGGCTATCAGGCAGAGGATACGTCCCCCGATGCCGACGACAGAGTGCCACGCATGACGCTGGTCATCTGGAGCAGTAGTCAGGTGGCCGAGGACGAACGCTGGGGCTAGGCGCACTAACAGGAAAGCTGCCAGACTCAGGGATGTGGCGCAGAGCAGACCAAACGGGTTCTTGCCGTAGTTCGTGTACCAGCCCATTACTTCGAAGAAGACGGCGTAGTCCAGCAGGAGATACGGCAGACTCGTGCGGGACGACTGTGGGTGTCTCAGACGCCGGTCTGTAACCCACAAGGCGGCGTCATACAGGAGAAGCAGGGCGACACCGAGGAGAAGCTGTAGGAACAAACCCGGCACGAAGAAGCCTGGTAGATGCTTCCACAAAGTGTCATTGACTCCCGCAACGAGGCTCATCAGCCATGCGATCATTGTAGGTACCTCCTCACACAGTGAAACAGCAGCACAGTGCAATGTTGCCGCATAGGATACTGACCGGAGCCAGCAGCGCGTGACCGCGCATGCGACGGGAGTCTATTGTCTGCGCCTGCCCAATGAATCATGTTCCCGGAGAAATGGTCATTCCGTGCACCTATGCCCTCTCGACGTTGTCTTTGGGGACAGGTGGTCTATGGAAGGACTCGACGAGAACTAGCCCAGCGCCCACAAGACTCATGATCGCACCGATGGGATATGCATAGGCGGCAAATCCCCACGATGCGACAGCGGGGGCTTCAACATTGCCAGCCACAAGGAACAGTGCAATTATGCCGCACAATGTCAGCACAGAAGCACCGTACATGAATCTGCGGTAGCGGCTGTTGCCGAGGAAAGCGCCGAGGGCCACGAGTCCGCTTCCGAGTCCAGGAAGGAAGGAGAGCGCGAGCGAGAGTGCGGTGGCAAACCAACCAGATACGCGGGCCGTGACATTGACGAGTGCAACCTCGATTGGTATCATGGCGAGCTCGACGATGCACAGGATACGTGACCACAACAAGCGCTTGTTCAAGGAACCGCCTCCTCCGCTGACGAGCTCTGAACCCCCCCTGCTTACTGTCCTTGGTTCACGTGCCTGCGTGTCAGGCAAGACATCGACGCAACGAAGATCATCAACATGAATACCGCGAGCCATTCCAGCCAGCGAGCCTTGCGATAGGTCGCAGAGGTGATGGCAACAGTTGCCGATAGGAAACAGAAGACGCTGAAGAGTTTTGGTACACTTGTACAGTAGAGCAATGCAATACCAACGAAGACGACAGCGCCAAAACACATGTAACTGCCTGCTATGGACCAGCGTAAGTGCGGAACGGGATTGCCCTTGGAGAACCACCCGGTCATGATGAGGGCGAAAGAACCCAAGACTCCGAACAATTGAGCAATACTCATGAGTATTCTCGGCTTGCTTCTCTGGCCTCCATACCAGTCTTTCAGTCCTACGAAGAAGAGCATGAGAGCGAGGCCGGCCAGGATTGGTGCCAGGCGATAGTACATTGCACCGTCGGGGTTCAAGCTCTTATCCCCGAGATCGCTGAGCCAATTGCCTGGTCCGAACGACGATGGGTAGAACGAGTAGGATACCATGACCAGTCCCAGATAAAGGACGAGAACCAGGGCCCCTGACCATGAGCTCAGTGGGAGTCTTTTCAGGTTCATCCGTGTGCCCTTTCGCGATGCAGACACGTCCACCTCCGGTCACCACACGCTCTTGTCACATTTGACCGCATAGTCATCTGGCCAGTTAGTCTCCATGCAGGACGGATTTCACTCCCCGCGATCGGTTCCACTCGATCAACAGGCGCACACCGGCAATGAGGCACAGGATCCAGCCAACGGGATACGGCAGAAACGTGAGTGCCCACCACATCGGTCGCCCCGCCGATCCCCCTACATCACCGATCATGAACATCGCGCCCACGCCGATCATGGTGAGTCCAAAGCCCCAGTAGGCAAGTCGGCGGAAGCGGCTCCTGGCAAGATAAGCGCTGAGGGCAATCACTGCGGTGGCGGGAACGATGACGAGCGAACCTTCCAGAGGATCGAGAGCTCCAATCAACAGGGCAATCATACCGATGACGGTCAAGATACGTGACCACAACATGCGCTTGTTCATAGAACCACCTCCTGGTAGAAACAATTGCTCCCGAGCCTATACTGTGCCGTCGCCATCGTCGGGGGCGGGCGGTCTGTGGAAGGACTCGACGATGACAAGCACGGCACCCACACAGCTCATGATCCCACCACAGATAGGCCATGCGAAGGCAGCATACGTCCACCATGGAGGGTTCTGTGTTTCAAAAAACATCATGGCTATGAAGAAGACTGCGATCAGACCGGAGATCGTCAGCCCAGGGGCCAGATACAGGAGTCTGCGGTAGCGACTCCTGCCGAGAAAGGCGCCGAGTGTCACCAGCCAGCCTCCAAGAAGAAAGACCCAAAGACCGTCGATAGGTAATCCACCGCGCCGCACCCGAAGCAGGCGGACCAGCGCGAGAACACCGACTGCCATCATGGCAAGCCCGATGACGCACAGGATGCCTGACCACAATCTGCGCTTGTTCATGGAACCGTCTCCCGTCTGAGAATCTCTGAACTCCCTGGGGTACTGAATCAGAACCGAATGTCAGAACCTTGGGACGTTCGTACCAGGTTGCCGCGTCACCACGGCCACATTCGACCAATCAGTCACCGGACCACCGATGAGAGGACTACCTGCTATCAGAACCAGCAGCGATATCGGGAGATGTCAACAGGAACAGGGAAGCAACATCCAGGCTGCTCGTGGAGAAGACACTTAGCTCCAACTGAAGCACTGAAGTCCCGAGACAGACGTGGATGTTAAGCCTTCTTCATCCCGCGAATAGCTAGCCAAGCCAGCAGGACGGCAACGGCGAAGATGACGACACTGAAGATCGCCTTGAGATTGACCTTGGTGACCTCTGCAGGCTTCTTGACCTCGACTTCTGTCAGCAACGTGGCAGTGTCGATTGTCTGCTGCAAGATATCACTCTTGAACTGCTCCAGGTCGTACTGAGGCGTTGGAGCAGTGGGATTTCCATACACTAGGCGATACGTTTTGCCCTTCGCAGGCTCGAAGATTAGTGTATCGGCAGCATATTCCAGCGTGATGCTCTGGATCTTCAGCGGGGGATTGTCAGCGTTCTCGATCGACAGCAGCAGCGTGTCATAAGGCTGACTGACCCTCACCGCCAGGCTGTTCTTCAGAGGCTCGGTCCCTTTCAGGGTCGACTGATACAGATACCCACTGCCTAGGTACCCGCTCATCTCGTCTTCATCCGAGGACACGACCCGGCAAGGGCGATGGAACAGCCCTACCGCGTCTATGGAAAGCGTGCGCACGGGCAGGTTGCGAAATCCCTTGAGGCTGATTTCTGTCGTGGTCCCGTTCTCGGTGCGTGCGTACTGACCGGGACTGAGGATCAAATCTCTCGTGGTGAGCTTTGCTGAATTGTTGATCAGTGATCCTGAGAGCCCCTTCAGGGTTATGCCTTCAATACTCTCCAGGATCACGATCCGGTAGAACGTGTACTTCTGGACTGTGTTGAGCGAAAACCCGTCGTGCAGAGATTCCTCGACACGATACAGCGTGTCCGTGCCGATTGATTCCCAATGTGTACCGTCATAGCTGCCGTAGACTTCGACATACTTGAAGAAGTCGCCCTCATAGCCAAGATCGACGGTCAGATGGTTGAGAGCCAGGTCCGTTCCTGCGGGAGCCGTGCCTTCGAAATCAAAGGTAGTGTCGTTCTTCTTTCGGAAGGTTCTGGTCAGCTTGAAAGACGTCTCGTTCTGGACGTCTTGGGTAATTTCCTGTGGCGTATCGAGAATGTAGGGAACAGAGGTACCTTGGTCATCCATGATCCTCAGGTCCCCCAGGTTCAGTTGGGACTTGGCGTAGATCTCTAGAGAGATTTCGATCCGGCTAAAGCGGGAGGTCTGATCGGTTGTGATCTCCCGCTGCCAGTTCCAGACCTGTTCCACTGTCGCGCAGAGCGCTGTATTCACATACAGGAGTGATCCCGCCAGGAACAGGATCAGCATTCGCTTTCTCATTGTGACGCCTCCTTCTTGTGCTGTGAGGTTCTCTTGGTGATTCTCTGGTACACGAAGGAAATCGCGATCAGTACCAGCCCGAAGATGAAGTAGCTGATGATCTTCTGGATCAGGCTGAACGAAAGGGAGTCAATGATCAGCATCTTCGTGGTAGCCAGTAGGGACAGCCCCAGTCCCATGCGGCGAAGCATCACAGAATTGATTCTGAATCCTAGAGCGATGTAGAGGAGAGAGAAGAGGATCATAGAGATATTCACCACGACACTCAGGTTCGTCGGCCGGAACGTACTGATCAGGTCGATGAAATAGACTGCCAGGGTGTAACTGCCCAGCACAACGGGCCGTGTTTCCCGGGGAATCCTGTTCTGGTACTCCACATCCTTCAGGAATGCATTCATGCGCCACAGGATTGCACTATTTGCACCGATCAGAAGAGCTGCATCCAGCCACCAGCGGAGTCCTTCTGTACCGAACGGGATGCCGTTGACTCCGATGAGCAGAACGTAGACAACCAACTCTGAGATAGTCCGGTACTTCTTGAACTCCATGTACCGTTCGGCCCTGAGTCGTTGAAAGGCCATATTGCTCAGGAGAACGGTCCCCCAGATCAATACAAGGACTTCGATTCCTTCGGTCGGGATCCGGCCCAGCCCCAACAGGGTCCTGTAAACCATGGTGACTTCATAAGTCAGGAACAGACTGATGTGAGCGACAATTGGATAGCGGATCCATGTTGCCCATTTCGGCGCTGCCTCCTCCTTCCTCTCGTTTCCAATATGCCAGTATGTCCAAGCCACGAAAGCTTCTGAGACAACCAGCGCAGCATATTTGAAATCCACCAGTGCCGGGAAAGTCCTTGTCGTCCTGAGATCGTATCCGTTGAACATGACAAAGGCAACATGGCTCAGCACGACCAATCCGATGCCCATGTACTCCAGGGGTTTGATCCGGTAGAGCCCACCTAGGTAGACGTAAAGGCATGCTTCGATCAGCCAGCCGAAGAAGAACCACTCCTTGGACAACTGCAAGGGAATCACCAGAATCGAAAAGCCCACAGCGAAGGCGTAGAAGGTATTGATCATTCCCCTGTCGCCCATATGTTTGTTGACGAAATACGCCAGCCCGAAGTAGACTGCTGCGTACAAAATGGCTAGCAGACCGGTGTAATCTCCGTACCCAGCCCGTCTGAACAGGTAGTACACCAAGGAACAGTTGGTCAGGGTGTTGAGCCCCAGAAGGGCCAGGTCCGCACCGTTCAGAGGTGCGCGGTCCTTCAGGTTGCGGTACAGGATCACCGCCAAGTAGAGCAGGAATGTGGCGTAGGCAAGGACAATTGCCAGCATGTCATTGCCCAGGTGAGTCAGTAGATAGCCGACGCAGGGCACGTTGAGCAGGAAGCCTACGTACATGACTTGATTCCACTTGTGCCGGATGGAGATGCCTAGCACCACGGCGTTGAATACCATCACGTATGCGAGGGCCTGCGGAATAGGTAATGTCTTGATCCCACGGAGGAGCACGTATGCGATGAACGGGAGGTACCCACCGATCAGCGACAGCATCCCGATGGTGGGGGACTTGTATCGCAGGGTCAGGACAAGAGAAACGACGGCAATCAGCACGCATACCGCCATCGCCATGTTGGAGGAAAGGATGTTCAGATAGAAGGCGCAGATAAACGTCGAGATGTAGAACAGCCCGATGCCACCACCGGTGACGCCCGCTGCCACTATGGGCATCTTTCTGCGAAACAGCCATTCGCCACCGACACAGAAGAGCAGGCCCAAAACATAGAACGTGATTCCTTTGGCGTAGTTGCTGAACCAGTGGGTGTAGGTGTAACGCCCTGCCAGGATCACCGCCAGGAAGACCAGAATGACGCCCAGCTTGTTGAACAGACTCAATCCCAGCTTGATCTCGAAGTTGTTGCCTTTCTTGAGCCGATCTATCAGGGTGTCATCAACAACGCCAAGTTCGGAATCGCCGTAACTCTCTTGAAGAGCAAGTTCCGCCTGTTTCCGGGCGGCCTCCACCTGCAGACGCAGGTCGGCGATCTCCTGGTTCATCTGATTCTGAAGTTGCGCGATCTGCGGTTGGTATTTCTGCCTGATCTCATCCTGCGACTTGCCGGCTTGGAGGACCGTCTGCTCCATGCGCTGCGTCAGACTGGTTTCGATCTGCTGAAGCCGGTTGAGGGATCCCTTAGTGGCAGACTCAAACAACAGGTTGATCCGACTCCTAGACCGGTACGTCTGGTTCAGCTTCTCGTTGATGACCTGTTGTCTGAAGGCGTCGCGAACCTCCGCCAGGTCCTCTCCCAGTTTCTGGTTCGCCTTCCGCAGACTGTCCATTTCCCCGAGGAGCCTCTTCTTGTCTTCTGACAGGTGGATATTCTCATCCGCCAGAACATCGACGTTCAGGTCCTTCAGGGTGTCTTCTAGCTCCTTCAGTGACTGCTGATGGCTGGTAAGAGCAGCGCGAAACTTCTCTCCATACGACATAGCCCCCTCCGTTTTGCCTTCCTAGGACAGTATGACAGGATAGACAAGTGGCACTTCAGTCATGGCATCGTAGAGCATATGCGGCACGTCCTTCGCCTCCTGCGGGAAAGGTTCGCTCGGACTCATGCCGTCTCAACAGTCTCCGGGAGGGCAGGTGGTCCTCGGAAGGACTCGACGATGACAAGCAGAGCGCCCACAAGACTCAGGATTGCACCGACGGGATATGCAACCGCGACGAATTCCGACCATGGTACCGTGGGGGCTTCAAAATTGCCAATGAGAAGGTATACCGCGATCGTACCGCACAGTGTCAGCACAAAAGCACAGTACATGAATCTGCGGTAGCGGCTTCTGCCCAGAAAGGCGCCGAGTGCCACTAGTCCGCTTACGGGTACAGGAAGCAAGAAGACGGCGAGCAAGAGTACGGTGGATAGCCAACCGAATGTGCCGATCTGCCAATTGACGCCGAACACGACAAGGACAATAGCCATCACGGCAAGCCCGACGATACTTCGAATACGTGACCACAGCATGCGCTTGTTCATCGAACCACCTCCCGGCTGACGGACACAAGACTCCTAGGTCTGCTCGATCAAGACCAGATGACAGGACCTTGAGACGCTTCTACTAGAATGCCGCGTTGGCACGGCCACATTCGACCAATCGGTCACCGGACCGCAGGTGCGAAGGCTACCCGCTATCGAACTTAGCCACAATGTGGGCAATGTCAATAGAAACATGTTTGTAACAGCAGGGATGCTAACGCGGTCAAGAACGGCATGGACTGGTTCTGCTCAAGTGACAGAGTTCGTGTATGCGACATCTCCTGCCCGATCGCCTGGAGGGCACCTCGCACGTCACTCCGGATAGGAGTGTGACCGCTCGGAGGAAGACATCGACACCACCAACAAGATCACCCAGGCCCTCAAGTACGTCGGCGTCCGCGTCCTCGATCACATCATCATGGGCTGCGCCCGCCAGGACTACTTCAGTCTTGCGGGGGCGGGGATGATGTGAACAGCGCCTAAGGTCAGCTCCATGCGTTGCCACGGGAGACCAGGCATGATTCGTCCCGCGTGGCGTTTCTCCAACCGTCGAGCTGGTCCCCTCTTAATCCGTTCTTATGTCATGCTGGTACAATGACAGGCATGAGAGGAGAGATGGATGCATATTCTTGTCGTTGAAGACCAGCAGGACTTCGCCCAGAACATCAGGCGGTACCTGGAGACAGAGTCCTACAGTGTGGATCTTGCCTTTGACGGCGAGACCGGGCTGCAGCAGGGGCTGGCCGAGGAGTACGCCCTCGTCGTTCTCGACCTCAACCTTCCCCGGATGGACGGGCTGGAAGTCTGTCGCCAGCTACGGCAAGCCGGGCGGAGCATGCCCATTCTCATGCTGACGGCGCGAGTGGGCCACCAGAACGCCGTGGCCGGTCTGGACAGCGGAGCTGACGACTACCTCACCAAGCCATTTGACCTCGAAGAACTGCTCGCCCGCATGCGCGCGCTGCTGCGTCGGGGCGGTGAGAGCAGGGCCCCCGTCATTGCTGTCGGCGACATTACCGTCGATACCAACACTCACGAGGTTCGCCAGGACGGCAAGCTGGTGGCTCTTGCGCCACGCGAATACGCGCTTCTGGAGTTCCTTGCGCTCAACCGCGGCATCGCCAAGACACGTCTGGACATCATTGAGCTGGTCTGGGGGGAGTATGATGAGCTCATGTTCTCCCAGACGGTGGACGTCCACGTCGCCTACCTGCGGCGCAAACTCGGGAAAGATATCATAAAGACGGTTCCTGGAAAAGGATACATGATCGAGGGTGCACAATGAGACATTCTCTGAGAGCACGGTTCGAGAAGAGATTCAGTCTCGAACAACGACTAGCCATGAACTTCACGCGTCTCGTCTGCATTCTCATTCTGGCAAGCGGTCTTATTCTCATGACAAGTGATTCCGTAATCTTCTACTACCGCATGATGCACGGGCTCAACGTACAGGTCGACCAGATTCTCTCCAACAGCCAGGTTTCCGCGAACCCGGCCGCGGCTGGACAGGGTCTCAACCCGTCTGTGCGTCCGTTCGTGCGAATCCTTGCGTCGGATGGGACTGTTCTCTATCAAGGAGAGATGTTTGCCGGTTCCTCGTCTGGGCATGCCGATCCCTTTTCTCCACCCAAAATGGGCGGCGACTCCTATTCAGTGGTGACCCGCCCCATCTATAGAGAAGGGAGCGTCGTTGGATTCGTGCAATTCGCAGGACACGTACGACAGGGGCCGCAGGAATTCGGGTGGAAAACCTTGGAACTGCTGGTCGTCACAGTCCTGATGGGTGCTCTGTCTTACGTTCTCGGCCTGCGTTTCTCCCGGCACACACTGCAACCAGTGCATGAATCGCAGGCGCGCCTGGAACAGTTCACCCAGGATGCCAGCCACGAGTTGCGCACGCCTCTCGCCAGTATTTCGTCGTCCCTTGATGTTGCCATGAAGACGCGGGAATACGAGCAGGGCATCACGGCTGCCAAAGGACAGGTGAAGTACGCGTCGCTCCTCGTTGAGCGCCTGCTCGAGGTCGCCCAGCTGGACCGGGCGAAAGCAGACCTTGGACAGGTCGACCTGTCTGCTCTTGTTGCCGCTGTGGCTAGCCAGAACGTGGAAAACTGCAAAGAGCACGAACTGACGATGCAGGCGACAATCGGCGAAGGGGTGACGGTCGAGGGAGACAGCCTGCTTTTGCGCCAGCTTGTCAACAACCTCATCGAAAATGCCATCAAGTTCAATGCACCGGGCGGTACAGTAAGCGTCGTACTCAATGAAACCGACCTGCACGTCAGGAATTCCCAGGGGTTCATCACTCCCAACGATCTGTCGCATGTTTTTGAAGCATTTTACCAGGTTGATGCATCGCGTACGCAGCGCGGTTTTGGGCTTGGGCTGGCGATTGTGAAGAAGATTGCGGACCTTCATGGATGGCATGTAGCCGTCACCAGCAGCGTCGAAGCGGGCACGGACTTCATTGTCAGATTTACCTGATCGCCGGCACAGGACGTGGTTCTTAATCTATCCTTAAACCTTGGTTATTACAGTGCAGGACGAACCCAGCCGCGGTCACGGTGTGCAGTGAGCGCGTTGGTCAATAGATGTGGGCGCAGGCGCCCACTGGAGGAAACATGAGCAAAAAGAGTCGACGAGTCATTGTCTCCGTTGTGTCGCTGATTGTTGTTGCGGCGATCGTCGTGGTAGGACTGAAGGTGCTGAACGCCAAGAAAGCAGCCTCGGCATTGGCAGCCAGGGGGACCGGAGCATCGTCGATGTATGTCGTGGCGAAAAGGGACGTCGCCACGACGACGACGGTTTCGGGCACGATCCATCCTTTGCGTACTGTGACACTATCGGCCAAAGCTGCGGGTACTATCACCGCTGTCACCAAGAACGAGGGCGACGAGGTTGCCGCGGGAGAGGTCATCGCTCGCATCGATTCGACAGACTACCAGGCTGACCTTGCCGCTGCCGAGTCGCGGTACCGGACCACAATGATCAGTCTTGAGACCGCCCAAACGACAGACCTGGCGGCAGCCAAGACTCAGCTGGAAAACGCTGTCACACAGGCGCAGACCCAGCTGCTGTCAGCCCAGATCAGCCTGAAGAACAGCACGGACACGGACGCCGACACGCAGACAATCGCCAATTTGCAGAACCAGGTGACCGATGCGCAGGAGAACCTTGCGACTGCTCAGAAGAGCCTGAAGAAGCTTCAGGACAATGACACCTCGGAGTTGCAGCTGGAGCAGGCGGACTTCTCGGTGAAACAGGCGGAATTCAACCTTAGCATGGCCCAGACAAAGCTGGTGACCCTGAAGGCGCAGGACGTCACCGAAGCGCAGCTTACAACGCTGCAGAATCAGGTGAATCAGGCGAAGTCCAGCCTCCTCTCAGCCCAAGTGAGCCTCAAGGAAGCGGCGCAAAGTCCCACAACGTCCGATGACAGACTTACTCTCCTGCAAAACCAGGTCGACCAGGCTCAGACCTCGCTGGACCAGGCGGAGGACAATCTGAAGAATGCCAGCACGGACAACAAGGCATCGCAGAGCGATATCGACGCACAGGCCATGGCTGTAGAGAGTGCCCAGATGGCGCTCATCAATGCCGAAGCCAACTACCAGACGACCGCGACCTCGTTGGCAGAAAACGACTCTATCTCTGCCGCCCAGCTCGCGGTGACCAAGGCCGAGCGAGCACTGGCAACAGCACAGGCGAACTTGGTGACAGGTCAGAAGACCATTGCCGGCAAGGCAGACAACGTGAAACTGCTGGAAGCCAACGTAGAACAGGCGAAGGCGTCAGTTGCAACAGCACAGACGAACCTGGCGGCGTTCCCTGAGACTCAACGAAAGGCCGAACTCCAGATTCAGTCGAACGAAGAAGCGAAGAAGCAAGCTCTTATCACACTCAATGCGACGAAGGAGCTGGCAGACAACTATGTCATCACCGCTCCACTGGCTGGGACGATTACCGCCCTGACCGTCGCAGTCGGAGACAACGCTGCCGTTGGAACCAGTGTGGCAACGCTCTCGGACGTCAGTGGCTGGTACGTCTCGGCGTACGTAGACGAGGTGGATATCCTCAATGTGAAAACTGGCCAGGACGCCTCTGCGACGATCGACGAATACGCCGGCAAGACGTTCGCCGGCAAGGTCTCCTATGTATCGCATTCACTTGGCACAACCTCCAATAGTGTGAGCGCGTATCCAATCAAGATCCAGATGACCGACTATCCGTCCACCCTGGTAGACGGGATGTCGGTGGATGCAGCGATCACCGTGTCAGTCGCGAAAGGGGTTCTCGCGGTCCCCATTGAGGCGGTCCTGACACAGAACGGTAAGACGTATGTAACGCTCGTATCAGTCGGAGCGGACAGGACGACCACAATGACGAGAACAGAGGTCAAAACGGGTATTGAAGGCGACGAGTACGTCGAAATCAAGTCTGGAGTGAAAGAGGGAGACCGTGTGCTGCGAACGGCGAGCACAACGGTTACAACCTCGTCGTCGACGACAACCACGCAAACTGGAGCGGGTGGATTCGGCATTCCTGGTGTAAGAATCCCGGGCGGAACGGGTCGACAAGGTGGCAACTAATCCATGAACCTGATCGAGTTCAGTGATATCCGCAAGGCCTATACGATCGGCAGTGTTACGATCGATGCTCTTGCCGGCGTGTCTTTTGACATCGGCGAACATGAATTTGTTGCAATCATGGGGCCGTCGGGTTCTGGGAAATCGACACTGATGCATATTCTCGGGTGTCTGGACACTCCGACGTCGGGTACATACCGTCTCGAGGACCACAATGTTTCCGAGCTTCGATCGAATGATCTTGCCCATATTCGGAACCGGGACATAGGATTCGTCTTTCAGGCCTATAACCTGCTGCCGCACCTGAGCGCTCTGGAGAATGTCCTCCTTCCATGCACCTACTCCACGCATGTGATGAGCGGAAGAGATGAACGAGCTCGCGGTCATGAACTGATGGAGCGTGTCGGGCTCAAAGATCGCATGTACAATCGCCCTGTTGAGATGTCGGGTGGAGAACAGCAGCGTGTCGCCATTGCACGGGCCCTGATGATGGATCCGCCGGTTATTCTTGCGGACGAGCCAACCGGCAACCTCAACTCCAAGGGGGCCCGCGAAATCCTGGACATCATGAAGGACTTGCACGCAGACGGGAAAACGATCGTCTACGTCACACACGATGATACCATCGGGGCACAGGCGGAACGTGTGATTCGCATCCAGGACGGCCGCGTCGTGGCCGACGAGAGGAACTAGAATGGATCTCAGGGATAGTTTCCGGAATGCAACGCGGGCAATATGGGCAGCGAAAATGCGCTCGTTTCTCACCATGCTGGGAATCATCATCGGTATTGCCGCCGTTGTCATGCTCATGGCAGTTGGCAATGGGACAAAACAGAGCATTCTAAGCAGAATGCAGAGTTCCGGCTCCGGCAACCTATACCTGACAGCCGGCGCGAGGTCGAATGTCCTCATGGGCGGCAATCCAGAAGGTGGTGCCGGCGGATTTGCTGCCAGCAGGGCAGGAGTATCATCCGGCGCTGAAATCACGACGCAAGACCTGACGTATATCGAGGCAAGAGTAACCTATTCCGTTGTCGTATCGCCGACGAATCAGACCAACATTACGATCAAGAATGGGAATACGACCATGTCGGGCACCGGAATCTTCGCGACACCGACGTACTTTCAAGTTGAGAATGTTACGATCGCCGATGGTCGGATGATCTCTGATGGCGATGTCAGCAACAGGACACGCAATGTTGTTATTGGCAACACTGTGCAGACAACCCTGTTCCCCAATGAATCCGCAGTGGGACAGCTGATCCGCATCAATGGCGCGAGCTACAAGGTCGTTGGCGTTGCTGCGTCAAAAGGTGAGACGGTTGGAAGCTCTGTCGATACAGCAATCGTCCTGCCGTTCTCAGTTGGAGAGAAGTCATTCGGTATTGCGCACAATCGTGTTCAACGGACAACGATCGAGTGCGTCGATCCTACTCAGACGAAGGTAGTCATAGCAGAGATCACCGATATCCTGACACTCAAACACAAGAAAGTGGACTTCACCATTCAAGATGTTGCAGCCATGACGGCACTGGTGACGTCGGCCATGACGATCCTGACAGCGTTACTTGCGGCTATCGGAGGCCTTTCTCTCCTGGTCGGCGGTATCGGTATCATGAATATCATGCTCGTTTCCGTAACGGAACGGACCCGTGAGATAGGCATCCGAAAGGCACTTGGTGCCCGTGAACGCGACATTCTCGTCCAGTTTCTCATTGAATCCTCGCTGTTGAGCGTCTCAGGAGGCGTATTGGGGATTGTCGTCAGTGTTCTTGGTTCGGACTTTGTCGTTTCCCGATTTACGACGACCGTGATAACTGGTTCCTCAATCCTTCTTGCTGTCGGTTTCTCCATTGCTGTGGGGGTCTTCTTCGGAGTCTACCCTGCCCGCACAGCTGCCCGGCTGAAGCCCGTCGAGGCATTGCGGTATGAATAGGAGGCAGTCTATGAAAAGAGAGACAACAGCCATTGCTCTCATTGTGGCACTGGCCATGGCTGGCATGGCGACGGCTGTCATCAGGGCACCGATGGTGCAGGCCGCAAGTCAATATCTCAACGTGGCGGTTACCAACGACTATCCAGGTGATGTACCCCAGTACACCCTGACGTTTTCTGCTGCAACGACGATTCACAAAGGGGATTTGCTCACCCTGACGTTTGACACAGAAGTGGCCCGCGCGAAGGACGGCAATCCTTCTTCGTCGGACATCCTGTTCGACGGGGCATCTCCGACGTCTGGTGCTGAGTGGTCCGGCAACAAGTTGAAGGTAAGTGCCCCGGTTGACCTTGTGGCTGGTACAGAGCACGTTGTGGTCATCATGGCCGGGGCACTGATCCAGAATCCGCGGACTGCCGGCCATTACCAGATAACGCTCGAACACCCGGTGAGCGGAATGACACTGATATCGAGCTACTATTCGGTCACGACGCTGACACAGCTGACTCCGCTCAGCTTGGAGCAGGTTGTCGAGCATTTTCAGATGACCGGAGTCAGGATCCGCATCAAGACTGGTCGCAATGGCGCGTTGACGGGGCACGATCCGATCGGTTTCGACCTTCTAGGGGCGCCGGTGTATCCGGACCAAGAGGACACCATGACCATTCGGTTGTCAGAGGGGCTTTCGACACTGTGGGCGACGGCCGGAACTGTCAAGCTCCAGCCGCTGTATTCATCTTATCCGCTTGTAAGTACCATTCCGTTCACCACGACCATTCTGTCCAGCACTGTCTATGACACCAGCGAGGCAGGGACCGACCTGCGCCAACTCGTCCTGAACCTGCCCCACAATATCCCGGCTAGTACAGAGCTGTATATTTACCTCATCTTCAAAACGGCCCAAAGCGTATCCACTCTTTCCGACACCGAGTACGTGAAGGTCTATTCAAGCAAGGAGACCGCACTTGTATCGGTCCCTCCGCAGACGGCAGGGTCTGGTTCCGGGACACAGCCGGGGGATGAGCCTGTCGACGCGATCGCGCCAGTCATCACCTGGACTGTGCAGCAATCTGCGTTCTCGGCCCGACTGCTCACGCTGAATATCTCAATTACGGAGGACAACCTGGACGAGGCGTACTTCGTGAAGGATGGTGTTGATTCATTGCACACGCGCCTTGCAGTGGGTGATACTGGTCTCATGATGGTCAACAGGACCGGCATCAAGGGGACAATCGTTGCAATCGACAAAGCCGGCAACACGACCACGGTACCGGTCGATATTCCTGCTCCGGCGACGACCTGACACGCTGTACTGGGCGAGCGGTGGCGGGCAGCTGCTTCTCGATTCCCTCCTGGTGGCAGGCCGAGTGAATGCTCGGCAGGGGCTGTGAATGGTCCAGCGCAATGTGCTGCATGACCGGGCGCGGCCCCTTGTCATATGCGCTCGGAATAGCCTCTCCGATCAGGGCCGGAGATGCATGCAAGTTTGCGTGGCTCGGCATTGCCGATACAATGGCGTCAGTGCGGTCGTATCATACGGCAACGTGGGTGGCGAACAACAGCAGTGCAGAGGGAAGTGCAACCCGATCTTCAGCGACGAAGAAAGGACTCAAGACGGTCCCGTTCGTGAGAATGCGATGGGGGTGTCTATGGACCTTATCCAGCTTGACAGCGTCCGAAAGACCTACAGGATTGGCGGGGTGACGATTGATGCCCTTGCCGGCGTGTCGCTTGAAATCAGGGAGCAGGAGTTTGTAGCCATTATGGGGCCTTCTGGCTCAGGCAAGTCGACACTGATGCATATTCTCGGTTGTCTGGACAGCCCCACCAGTGGTCGTTACGTGTTCAAGGGCCGGGACGTATCGAGCCTGCGTCCCAACGATCTTGCTGCCATACGCAACCGCGACATGGGCTTCGTTTTCCAGGCATACAACCTGTTGCCGCAGATGAGTGCTCTCGAGAACGTCCTCCTCCCGTGTTCGTATGCGACAAGGTCGGTCAAAGACGGTAGAAGCAAGGCGCTGGACCTGCTGGACCGTGTCGGACTCAAAGAACGCATGCACAACCGTCCGGTAGAAATGTCCGGCGGAGAACAGCAGCGAGTCGCCATCGCACGGGCCATGATGATGAATCCCTCGGTGATTCTCGCCGACGAGCCGACGGGAAACCTGAATTCCGTGGGTGCCCGGGAGGTCCTCGACATCCTGAAAGAGCTCCATGGTACGGGCAAGACGATCGTGTACGTGACCCACGACGATGCCATCGGGGCGCAGGCAGAGCGAGTGATTCGTATCTTCGACGGTCAGGTCGTGGCTGACGAGATGAACTAGCCACAGGCCGGGCGGCATGCTACGTCTGGCAGTGTGGGCAGATGAACGATACCGTGCTGCCCGTCCTGATTTTCTGGACGATAGTCCCGCAAACGGGGCACGGCTTGCCTTCACGGTAGCCGACCAGGAAGTCCTTGAACCGGCCTGGCTTGTTGTACAAGTCCTTCTCGTACGCCAAGCCGCCCAGTTCGAGTGCGTTCCGCAGCTGCGAACGGATGGCGTCGTAGAGCAGGCTACGCTCGGACACGGTGACGTCGGAGGTCTTGCGCAGGGGATGCACGCCGGCCGTGAACAGGATGTCCTGGATGTAGACGTTGCCGATGCCCGCGATGTTCTTCTGGTCCAGCAGAACCGTCTTGATTGTGCTCCGTTTCTTCTCTTCCAGCAGCTCTTCGAAGGCGTCCAGCGTGAACTCGCCGTCATCCAACGGGTCGAGCCCCAAGGATGAGGTCATGGCGTGAGAGGCCAGCTCGGTGGTCTTGACTGCGTGGACGTAGCCGAACCACCAGAAGTGCTGACTGAAGGCAGTGCCATCTTCGAAAAGAATGGTCGACTGACGGTTCCTGGGCAAGGGCTCATCCCTGCGGTGGAAGAGAACTTCTCCTCCCATGCCGAGGTTGAGCAGGAACGTCGTCCGTGGCTCGAGGTCGACGAAGATCCATTTACCCCTGGATGTCACGCGGGTCACCTGTGTACGGACGAGCAGTTGTCTGAACTCCTCTGGCGGCACGTTCAGGCAACGGGGCTGGACGACGTCGACGTCCGTTATGCGCCTGCCACGGAGCTCTCTGTCCATCTGCCGTGCAAGGCTGGTCACTTCCGGCAGTTCGGGCATGCTGGCCTCCTTCCGTCAGCCTTTCCTACAGTATCATGAAAACTGCCGAGATGAGCAGTACTGCGTAGATGAGCTGAGTGAACCGTTCACCGCTGATACGATGATGCGCGATGTCTCCAAGCAGGGCGCCGAGCGCAAGGAATGGTAGAGACGTCAGGACAAGCTTCCCTGGCATGCCCGCCAGCTTGTGGCGTACGACAATGTCTGCGATGATGAACACGTTGAGTGTCGTCCAGATGGCGACCAGTGTTGCGCGGAACGAAGCTTTGTCCTTCAGCTTCTGGGTCGCGTAGATAATGATAGGCGGACCACCCGAAGTGAACGCCCCCTGCATGGCACCTCCGATGAACAGCAGGGTGTTGAGAAGCCAGGCAGGCCATGGTCGCGGCGTTCCTCTGCCCGGCTGGAACTGTGTGACCAGCCCCTGGATGCCGACCACGACTATGAAGGCGGCAAGGATGTGCATTAGCGTCGTGCGTGGCAGGACATTGTAGGCGACTATGCCGACGGGAAGTCCTGGAAGGACAAATGCAAGGATGCGCAGGTACTGCCGCCAGTCGATGTGCTTCCAGGAGACCACGAGGAGGTAGGCGTCCAGCACAAGGGCCAGAACGGTGAGGACGGGGCGAGCCGTGTCGATGCCGGTCAGAAGGATGCAAAACGGCATAGCCAGCACGGCACAGCCGAAGCCGGTGATCCCCTGGATGAAATGAGTTACCAGGACGATGAGACCAAACAGGACAGCAGTCAGGGCAAAGGGCACATCTTCCTCCACGCTCTCTCTTGGGGCGCACTTGGATAGTATATGCCGAATGTCGTGATGCGCTCGGCGCCATCTCGGAAGCGGACATGATGGGGCGCTGCCAATTGCGGTTGCCTCCGCCCGAAGACACATCATACTGTGCTGGAACACCAGCGATGTCCGGCAAGGTAATAGCAAAAGGAGAAACCATGAGACTGAAAAGGGCAGCGACAATCGTGGTGACGGCAGGAATGGCGGTGGCAGTGACGATGGGTGCGGGATGCCGCCCGAAGGTGGTGAGCACGCCCACTGGTGGGTTGCCGTCTGTCGTTGTTCAGACCGTCCGCGAGGAGGACTCGACGCTGCGGTACTCTATCACGGCAAGCTATCCACAGTTGCGGAGCACTGCGTCCCCGGCTGTCCTCGAGAAGGTCAACAAGGCCATCATGGACATGGTGTTACCGGATATCGCCGGACTGAAACAGAACGCTGCCGACGACACGGCATGGGCCGCAAAGAACCCTTCCGACGCTGCTCAGCTTCCTGAGCGCCGCGTACGAAATCCCCTACCTGACGACCGAGCTTGTCAGTGTGCGGATCCGATTCGAGACATACTCCGCCGGTGCGGCGCATGGCATGTCGTACACGCGTGTCCTCAATGCGAGGCTGGGCGACGGGAATAGTGTCGATACTGAGGGTCTGTTTGTTGACGGCAAGCAAGGCCTGCAGTGGCTGTCACAGTACTGCGCCACAGACCTGAAGCGCCAGTACGGAGCAGACTATGAAGCACTGAAGAGCTTCGTAGACGACGGAACTGCGCCTGTGGCCGACAACTTCAAGAACGTGTCACTGGAACCGGCTGGCCTCATCGTGTCATTCGATCCCTATCAGGTCGGGCCGTATGCCGCGGGTCCGCGCGAAGTCCACGTCCCGGCAGGCGAGGTGCAATCCATGCTGGCATTCACGCTTTCGCCAGACGCCTTCAGCCTCGTGCTGGGGCAGGGGAAGTAAGATCGGAACGCTTCGCCCTCGTGCGTCCAGACGATGCGGATGACCCTGGTAATGGCGTTGTAGGTGACGACAACTCCCAGCGATTCCACGACGACGCGGAGCGGCAACATCGTCCTGTCGGTAGCGATGACGGGCATAACGTGCTTGGCTGTTCATACGCCCCGTGTATACTGTGCAGGTCAGTGCCGCGCACAGCACGGGTTTCGAGGAGTACGACATGCATGAGAGGACCGAGTATATCGACCTGTTTGACGACGCTGTCAGGGCACTGTTTTCTGACGCAGTGCGTATCACCCTGAGAGATCCGTCCGTCGCGGCATTCTTTGTACGGATGCGCCGCGCCCAGCTTACTGCGGAACGCCGCCGCACTCAGCTGGCCGAAGAGGGAGTCCACGTGCCGCCCTTCATGATTCTCAGCGTTACCAGCCGGTGCAACCTTGCGTGTGCAGGATGCTATGCCGAAGCTCAGGAGCGCCGCGAGGAATCCGACATGACCCCTGCGGAGCTTCTGAGTGTCGTTCGCCAGGGGAACGACCTCGGCGTAGGTATCATGCTGCTCGGCGGCGGTGAGCCGATGACAAGGGCAGGCGACCTCCTGCTCATCGCGCACAACATCCCTGATGTCATGTTCCCGGTATTGACGAACGTACGTTCCTGGACGAATATCTCGTGAATAGGATCCGCGGACAGCGGAATATCGTGCCTGTCATCAGCCTCGAGGGATATGCAGCGGAGACGGACGCGCGCAGGGGCGATGGGGTCGCCGGGCGGGCGCTGGCGGCCATCGCGCGGATGCGCCGGGCTGGCGTCTTTTTCGGGACGTCGCTGACGGTCACACGGCTGAACATCGACACGGTGCTGGACGAGCAGTACTTGGACGGTCTCATGGGCTTGGGATGCAGGCTGTTCTTCTTCGTCGAGTATGTCCCGGTCCGCGAGGGTACCGAATCGCTCGTCCTGGACGGTGGCCAGCGGGCTCGGCTGGCTGCAGCCGTTGCGTCACTGCAGAAGCGCTTGCCCGGCCTGTTCATCGCATTCCCCGGCGACGAGGAAGCTTTTGGCGGCTGCCTGGCGGCAGGTCGTGGTTTCATCCACATCAGCCCGTCCGGGCGGGTGGAGCCATGTCCATTCGCACCATATTCCGACGCCAGCGTCCGAGACACCCCGTTGCGTGGCGCCCTGGCGTCGCCTCTGCTCGCTGCTATCCGCGACAACCATGACAGACTGACCGAGACGAGTGGGGGCTGTGCCCTCTGGTCACAGCGCGAATGGGTGCGGTCGCTGATTGCGAACCCGGAGGGGGGACACTGCCGGGACGGAGAACTGAATGGGAGTGACAGAGACCTTCTTTGAGCGTGTCTGGTCTGTGGCGGCGAAGGTGCCGCGCGGCAGGGTGACGACGTATGGTGCCATCGCGCGGGCACTGGGCAGTCCGGGCGCTGCCAGGACGGTGGGCTGGGCGATGCGTGCAGCACCCGCCGGATCGAGACTGCCGTGCCATCGAGTGGTCAAAGCGACGGGAGAACTGTCCCCGGAGGATGCGTTTGGCGGGCCGGGCGTCCAGCGCTTACTACTGGAGAGTGAGAGGGTTGCATTCGACGAACATGGACGCGTTGACATGAAGCGCCATCTCTGGATACCCTAGCGACGTTTGACGTATGCAGCTAGGGCAAAAGCGACTGTTGACATGTCATTCCTCGCACCACCACGATGGGCAGCGGAGCACGTCTGTCAGCAGATGCCATTCACCGTGGCACTCTTGAGTTTCTGAGCGATGTACCCATGCTGTTGAGCGTCAGGGAGGATCACGTGAACGATGCAGGGCATCGGCTGGAGTCGATAGACGAGTTCAGAGGGTTCTCCATTCTACTCATGGTGTTGGCTGACTATCTGGCCGGTCCTGCAGTTGTTCCGGCCTGGCTGAAGCATCCGTCCGACATTGGCTTTACCGTCATCGACGTGATTGCCCCGATGTTCATCACCGCTATTGGACTGACGTTTGGACTTTCATTCCGAACGAGGCTGGCCCGGGATGGCCGGCGCAAGACCATCGAGCATTTCCTGGCCCGCAACCTTGCTCTCATTGGTCTTGGAGCTTTGTTTACAGTCCTGGGAAATATCTCGGGGGCCGAGGTTGATTACTCCAATTGGGGTCTCCTCCAGGCTATTGGCGTTGCCGGCCTCATTGCCCTTGTGTTCATCAGTATCCCGGCGCGCCTGCGGTGGTTCGTGGGATTCCTGCTGCTGGCCATCTACCAGTTCCTGCTCAACAACTTCTGGCTGTCCAGTGTGCTGAGTTCCACGCACGGTGGGCTTGAAGGCGCTTTTTCCTGGGGGGCCATGCTGGTCATGGCGACCGCACTGGGAGACCTGTTCCATGATGTCCGAAAAGGAAGGCGCTGGTTTCCTGCTGTCTCCACGGGAGTCCTCATTCTTGGCCTGCTCCTGGCACTTGTCATTCCCGTGAGCAAGCACCGCGTCTCGGCGAGCTACGTTCTGTTGTCGCTGGGCATCAGTGCGCTCGTGTTCTGGTGTTTTCATCTGATTGATCAGCGTCTTGGCCGTTCGGTACCCATTCTCAGGAAGTGGGGGCGCAACTCGCTGCTGCTCTACCTGTTGCATGGTGCTCTGCTGGGAGTATTCGTCATGCCAGGGGCTTCTGGCTGGTACGAACTGGCTCCTGCGTGGCTCGTCGTCCTTCAGGCATTGTTCATGGTCGGAACGCTGAGCTGGGTCGGGTGGGTGCTGGACCGGAGGCACTTCCATTTTGCACTATAATGTGAGGAAGGAGGAATGATGGACGAGTACGCGGAGGTTGTTGTCATTGCAGGACAGGCTGAGGCCGAGCGCATCGTGCAGGCCCTTGGAGTTGTGGGCATAACCGCGTTCTTCCACGCGACAAGAGGGCTTGAAGGGATGTTCCAGGTCATGGCCGTCCAGTCTCGCATTGTTGAGGCACGGGAGGTCGCGAGCATATTTCAGGGCTGTGAGTGCCAGCAGGAGGGAAGCAGTGACGAATCCGAGGTCCACAGTCAGCCTGGAAAGCGCGTGCGCCGCCGGGGAATCGTCGAGTAGCGGCCCTGGCCGACGGTCACGCCGGGTTTCTGGCATTCTGCCGGACATTCATGAGGGACAGGAGGTGATCCGTGGACACATCAGGCGCGCTTGCGGGCATCGTCTGCCGCGAACTGGAACCCGGGCTCTGGCCTGACCTGGAGACGCTGTTCGGCAAGAATGGAGCGTGTGGCGGCTGCTGGTGTCAGTGGTGGCGGATCGCTGGAGTGGAGCACTGGAAGGATGTCAAAGGGGAAGTGGCGCATTTCCGGCTCTGTCGACAGGTCCAGGAGGGGCACGCCCATGGCATCCTCGCATACGATGGCGATGAGGCCGTCGGGTGGTGCTCGTTCGAGCCGCGCTTGTCGTTTCCACGGCTGGAGCGTTCGCCTTCGTTCAAGGGGACGGCGACAGAAGGTGTCTGGTTTGTTGGCTGTTTCTTTGTAGAGCGGGCGTGGCGCCGCCGCGGCGTGGCCGATCTTCTCCTATCGGAATCGCTGAAGCTGATGGAACGCGAAGGAGCCCAGGTCGTCGAGGCCTGTCCCAAAGATACCCATGACAAAGCACAGCCGGATGCCTTTGTCTATACCGGAACGTGTGCGATGTTCGAACGTCACGGATTCCTGATGGCAGAGGGCCCGAAGTCCGGCATCGCCGTGATGCGCAACCGGCTGGCAGCGGAGAAGAGTACGTGAACAGCTGGCGAAATCGCCGTAACCTTTGCGAGCGTTCGGACGTAGACAAGGTGGACAGTCGGTCAGCGTTCCCAGAAGACCGGCTATGTGGGTAAGGAGCAGATATGGCTAACCAGAACACTCGCAGGACCCATTCCTCGATGGCGAACCTCGGCATCCTGTTGATCGTCGTCGGCATCGTCATCCTCGCACTGCAGTATGTTCATGTCGACCTGAGCTGGCTTCCGCAGCACTGGGCTGACCTGTCATGGCCACTGCGCATCATCCTTCCAGGGCTGGCGTTGTTCGTCGTCGGTCTGGTTCTGCCGGACCAGGCAGGCGAGGGTCTGTCCGGACTGGGGCTGGTGGCTGCGGCCGTCGGCACCTTGCTCTGGTACCAAGACGTCACCGGCACATGGGCAAGCTGGGCATACGCCTGGGCGCTCGTGTTCCCAGCCGCGGGAGGACTCGCAGGCATCATCCATGGAACGCTGCATGCCAACTGGCGGCACGTGCGTGACAGCTTCGGCGGATTTGTGTTTGGCGTCGTCATGTTTCTCGTACTTGGCTACGTGTTCGAGGGCTGGCTGGGATTCGAGGGCTTTGGACTGGGACGGATCGCGACATGGGTTCCGGTATGGATTCCGGGCGTGGTACTCCTGGCGGTGGGTCTGATCGTCCTGTTCGTGGGCACTCCCAGTGAACACAGCTCCAGGCGCGCAGAGCGCGAACAGCGGCGTATCGAACGGGAGCAGAAATGGATGGAGCGCCGCGTGACATCTCAAGGACGGACGAGCACACCAGTCGTGCCTCCGGAAGAGAAAAAGATGGAGACCATCTTCCCCACGGAACAGCCAAACCCCGAGGACAAACAGCCTCAGTAGACATCAGACGCGTCGTTGCTCGTTGGCCAGCCGGGATGCTCTCGGCTGGCCTCGCCATATGGTCGGGCGAGGAATGCAGCTTCTACCAGGGGCAGAGTCTAGAAGCGTGAGGCCAGCAGACGAGCGAGAGCCTCGAGGGCGACGATCGGTCGGGGCGTGCTGTCTGTGGCGGCAGCACTTAGTGTGTACAGGAGCGTGAATACTGTCTCATTCTTCCGCACGAGCAGAGCGGCCGCGTCGGGGCTGTCGTATCGCGCCGAGACGTCTCCGACGACTGCCGTTCCCTTGTCTTCGACCAGTCCAGCGCTTGCCACCTTGTCCTGGTACCAAGTGTATGCCTGATCACGGACCGTAGGGCTGCCGTACTGCGAAAACTGTCCTCCGAGAAATGTGACCGAACCGCCGCGGAAATCGATGATCATGCCGCCCTTCGTCCCGGCGAGTTCGTTGCCTGAACTGTCGGCAAAGAAGACGAATGTCTTCCCTGCGTACTGGACGCCGACCGCCGTTCCCAAACCCACGTCCCTGAAGTCCTGTGGCGTCAGCGTAACACCGGGCAGGATGGTGACAGGCTCGTCCACAGTCGTCCCTCGCAGAAGGGAGACAAGCGTTGCCGTGCCTCCGCTGACGAGGGCGAGCACGATGAGAATGGTGACGATGGTGCGCATGCGTTTTCGGTTCACGGTTGCCTCCACGTACAGGGCATCAGTATAGGACGACTGAGTGCTCGAACAATGTCTTCAGCGTGTCAGCAGATAGCGAACCACAATGAGGAGAGCGAGGTGAGCCGGGTAGTACGCATAGAACAGTTTCGGCAGGCGGCGCAGACGCAGACTGGGCGGCCGGAGGATGAACGGGATGCTGGCCAGTGCGTACAGTTGAGACGGCCAGAAGAGGATGCCGGCGAGCACGTGCAGGAGCCCGTGGCCGATGGCGAGTTGCTCTTTGCGGTGAAACAGCACAAAGCTGGTCAGGCACAGCAGAACCCCATAGAGACCGTAGTCCGGGCCCACAGCCGGAAGCCAGAGCTGTATGGCTGCCAGGCTCAGTGCAAGGGCGACCGGCCACCACCGGCGGTGGTCCCATCCCCACATGGCCAGCAGTCCCAGCAGCAGCGTGGCGAAGATATTGAGGGTCCACAGGCGCACGCCGAAGGCGATCATGTAGACAGGCTGGGCAATGACGCCCCAGACGGCAAGTCTGAGCGCGTAGCGTGAGAGGTTGTGGGTGTGAAGATAGCCGGCCGCAAGCTGATAGGCGAAGAGGGGAAAAGCCACACGCCCGATGATGCGGAGCCAGGCCACCTGTGGCAAGAGGATTGCTCCCACGTGGTCCACCGTCATCGAGATGATGGCGACAAGCTTGAGGGTGTCAGACTGCTCCAGCGTCGGCTGTGCGTTTTCCGCCGGGAATGTGCCTTCATCATGATTCGTCATTGTCAACGATTCATCGCCTCACTCTTCTTGACAGTCCCCGAGGCAGCACTAAAATACTGCAGCAGAGCCGCACGTTGGGGCGTCGTCTAATGGTAGGACAGTGGCCTTTGGAGCCATGAATTGCTGGTTCGACTCCAGCCGCCTCAGCCAACTTCTTCGGAGACAGACAAATGCCTCGATCCTGGGTTGACGCGGTCGAATCAGCACAGCCTTAGGACAGAGGCATATTCCCAGTGTAGCAATTCCACTTTTTATTGCTAGACCACTTGGCTGGCAAGGACCGCATAGGTGGTTGCCGCTTCGAACTTTCCCATACGTTGCAGAGCCATTACACAGGACGATGAAGGAATGCCCTCGGAGCCTCCTCGTGAACGAGAAGGGTCAGGCTCTCGACCAGGCGGGGATTGCTGCCCCCGAAGACCGAGCCTCCCAGGACGACATCAATCGCCTCATGCTCGAAGGCCATCTTGCGGATGAGTCCCGTGATTCCCTCCGCCAGGGACTCTGCCTGAAGCAGGAGGATGTGCTTGCACGTTTCGTCGCCCGCCGTCGCCCCGTCGAAGACCAGCGGCACGACAGCAAGAGCCCGCTGCAGCAATTCGCCGTGCCCCACCATGTCTTGTGTGGCCTCAAGGAACAAGAGCTGCAGTGTGTCGTAGTCGGGGGCACCCGTCACCTCGAGCACCGTCCGCTCCAACACAGTTTTCGGTCCTGTCCCGTCATGGGAAAGGAATGCATAATGCAGGATGTCGCGCAGCATGTCCAGTCCCCCGCCTCGCAGGCCGCTCTCGTAGCCAAGTCCACGGAGCGTTACCCACGCCCCGTCGCGACTGCAGGCACAGGCGTTGGCGCCTCCGCCGCACACCAGAGCGATACCCCAGCCTTTGTCGTTCCCTGCCTTGAGCATGATCCACGTATCGTTGACAAGGTCGAAGATAAGCTCAGGGAATGCGGACGTCAGAGCTTCCTCAAGCACGTCACGGTGCATGGGCAGATCCATGCCCGACAGTCCGAACACGGCACGTTCGATCTGTGCCATCGACATGTCCGCAGCGGTTAGTGCACTCCGTACGGCCTCCGTGATGCCTGACATGGCGGCCTCGAGCCCCACGACCTGGTAGTTGGAGGCTCCTCCTTCGCCGGATCCGACTATGTGGCCAGCATCGTCACCGACGACAGCCTTCGTTCTGGTGGTCCCCCCGTCGACGCCGAGATAGTACGTCACAGCCATGCTAGAGAGACTCCGAGTCGACGCTCGTGTGGAGGTGGAGAGGGGTCAGTACCTTGAATGCCTCTGCCAGCCGCATCCCGTGTGCTTCACCCAGTTCCGAGGCCTTGAGGTTGAGGTACTGGGTCGCCATTTCCAGGGTCTCCGGGGTGAACTGACTCCTGAACAGGCTGAGGGCTGCCAGCCTCGCCTCGTTCTCGGCTGAGATGTCGACAAATTGGTTTGGCCTGCTGGTGAGGTAGAACGCGATGAAGCGGACGTCGTGAGGGGGCAGTTCGGGAAGATACAGGGGCAGGTTGCAGTAGATCAGGCTTTCTGCGGCCGACCACCCACAGTTCAGGTGGTCCTGATGGGCCTCATACGTCAGCCACGGGTCGGGCGCCAGCACGGCGTCCGGCTGTTCCTGCCGGAGGATGCGGACCATCGCCGCGGTCGTTTCCCCGCAGTGGGGCAGGGAACCATCGTGGAACACCAGGTACAGGTGTTTATGAACGCCGATGGCCTCGCCAGCCTTCTGGTCCTCCTCACGGCGGATCTCGACCAGGCGTTCGCGTGTCATCGAGACGTCCGTGCTGCCCAGGCAGCCGTCGGTCATCGTGACAAGCGTGACGTCTTTCCCTTCCTTGGCCAGCTTGAGCAGGAGGCCGCCGGCGAACCAGACGGCATCATCGGAATGTGGCTGGAACACGACGTACTTCTGTGCTGAATCGATGGGCGGGATCGGCAGGAATTCATTCCAGTTCATTGTCCAGGGCCTCCGTTCAGATGGCAGGCGTGCCGGGAGAAGGAGCTCCCGGATCGGGGCACGACGCGGTGGTGAGAGCACACTGTTTCTTGACAGCCTCCAGCTTCTTGCCGTACAGGGGATACATGAGGATGAACACGAGCGCAATAAGCATGAGCACTGCAGGGATGCCGCTCATCAGGGCACGAAAACCGACAACCGCCGTATGAGGCTGCAGTGTCGGATCGGTCAGTTTGGCAACGTAGTGTGTCCTGATCTGGACGAAGGCGATAATGCCAGCAGAAATGGCGACGCTGCTGCGCATGATGAGGGCGTTGACGCCGTAGTACATGCCCTCGCGGCGTGTGCCGGTCTTGAGGTAATCTTCGTCGCAGATATCGGCAACCATCATGTCCTCCACGAGAAGAAGAGCACCCAGCCCGACCCCCAAAAGGGCGAAGAAGGCAATGCCGACACCAAGGGTCTTCACAAATGCGAGAGGTATGAGAAAAACGGTGAACAGGCCAATACCGATGATGGCTGTACTGCGCGTGCCCACCCTGATGACGACCTTGTTCCAGAGCAACTGCGAAATGATGGCCATGAGGAACACAGCCAGCAACACAAATGTCTTCTGGGTGTCAGTGAGCAGCAGCGCAAACTGGGTGTAGAAGGGAATGACACCTTGTACCATGACTAAGACGGTCTGGAAGAACAGGTTGAACAGTACAAAGGTCACGAAGGACTTGTTGATCAGCGTATTCTTGATGGCCGGGCCGAGCGACAGCGATTCGCCACCCTGTATCCGCGGGTTCTCTTTGGAGCCAAGCAGCGAAACAAACATGACGAGCGCAGTGCCGCTGCCGATGATGACGCCCAGTCCTTTCCAGCCGAACTTGGCGATGAGGATGGGAGCAAGTGCGACCCCGACGATGACCCCGACAATGCCGAGGACCTGGCGCCAGGCATTGACGACACTACGATCCTGTGTCGTCGTGTACATCTCAGGGTATAGTGCCGTCCAGTTGAGGATGACCAGCGTGTAGAACCCGTCGAACGCAAAAATGATGGCGAGATAGTACCAGAACATGGCCATGCCGGTGATTCCGGCCGGCGGGACCCAGATTAAATAGAAGGCAAGCGCCAAGGGCAGCGTTCCCAGTGCGATATAGGGAATCCGTCGCCCCCACCGGGTATGCGTTCGGTCAGACCAGTAGCCGAACAGTGGGTCGTTCAGACAGTTCCAGACCGTATAGATCAGCATTGCTGTGGCAAAGAGCCTCGGCGAGAGCCCCAACTTGTCCACGTAGAAGTACATGGCCCACGTCGTGAAGCAGTTCTCGGGCAGGCCTGCCCCCATCGAACCGAAGCTGTATGCAAGCTTCTTCCAGAAGTTCATGCTGCCTCCAGGGAATTGCGGATGCGTGCGGCTACTTGAAGCCGTCGAAGTATGGGGCTTCCTGCTCTTTGAACGCCAGGACGAGATCTCGTGCCACGGCCGGCGAGGGGACCAGTGGACTGAGTGCCAGAGCCTCGATGAGAGCCCCAAGGTCGCGGTACGCGACCGCGTCGACGAGGGACCTCTCGTACAGTTTCACCTGCTCGATGAGCAGTTGTGACTCCCTGTCGATCGGTCCGACCACCAGCGGGCGGACAAGGCGTTCCGTGATCAGGGACGGGACCTCGACGACATCGTCGAGAGCAAGGCCGGCAATCGCTCCACGGTTCATGACATTGACGGGGACAACAGCCTGGCCCTTGCCTGCCAGGCCAAGCAGCACGTCCATGGCAACCGCGCTGTACCCCTGGCCACTTTTGAGGTTCATAGCGGTCCGAAACTCCTCTGGGAGCTGACCGTGTTCGCGCGCAGCCAAATATGTGTCGTAGACGACCTTGGGATCATCAGCGGTCGTCAGGTCGGCGAACAGCCGTGCATTGAGGCGTTCCACCTCCTCGCCGCGTGTTTCCGTACCAGCCTTGACGGCCGCAAGTGATTCGCGCTTGAAGGTGTAGTACCAGATGTACCCGTTGGGCAACTTGCCCAGTCGGCGCACGAATTCCGACGAGAAATGCGTCATTTCCTCAAAGCCGGGCATCTGGTCGATTATGGAAAGGACCTGGGGCAGTACGTCCTGCCCGAGAGCGTAGACGCCCTTGACGAAACCGCAGTGGTTCAGCCCATAGTAATCCAGCACCAGATCTTCTGGTTTCACCTTGAGGAGGTAGGCCAGCAGGATGCCGATGGAGGTCGGCGCGTCACAGATGCCGACGACGTTGTGAAAGCCTCCGTGGCTGACGATGGCCTGTGTGATGATCCCCGACGGATTCGTGAGGTTGATGAACCAGGCGTCAGGCGCAACCTCACGCAGCTCTTTGAGCATGTCCAGCACGACGGGGATGGTACGGACAGCCATGGCGAAGCCACCTGCGCCGACGGTCTCCTGGCCCAGGACATCCATCGAGAGGGGAATCCGTTCGTCCAGCGTACGCATATGGTCGCCGCCCACGCGTATGGCGGCGATGACGAAGGAGGCTCCTGTCACGCACTCGCGGAATGTACCGGCGTGCAAGATCTCGACGGTTCTGTTTCTGTCCTGGACGATGGCCGATATGACCTTGTCCATGGCGGCGAACCGTTCGCTATCGGGATCGATGAGCGCAATCTCTGTGAGATCGAGCCGTTCCTGGAGGTCAAGCAGAGCGCCCACAAGGATCGGGACTCTTGTTCCACCCCCACCAATGATGCTGACTTTCATCGTTGCCTCCAGTCGGCGCACACCGGCACGCCATGGCGCATCCGGTAGAGGGTATCCGTCAGCGTGTCTTCGACCAGCGGCACGACTGGCGATCCTTCCCGGTAATGTTCTAATGGGACCGCTTCCTTTGTCAAGGAAAGGCTTCGAGGGGTCTGAGCTCTTCGGGTGTGTTTGACAGGTCCTCCATGATGGGTACGCTCACAGATGTCAAGAGAGAAGGTGGACGGATGAAGTTGGACAATGCAGCAACCAGCAGCAATCGTAAGGGAGCACGTGCGACAGGAAGGCCGACGTGGTGGTTCAGGCGGGCGAGGACTGGAGCCACTCTGGCCGCATGCCTCTATGTGATTCTATGGGGAGCACTGCTGGGTGATTTCGCCAACAGTCTGAGCATTCGCCAGCAGGTGCTGATGGCCATCGCCGCTCTCGCGAGCGGCGTCTTGATCTGGGCAGCGGTCCGCGCCCTCATCCTCCAGCAGAGGTTTCTTGCCCGGCAGGAAAACATGGAGGCACTGGAGGAGTCACGCGCCTTCATCCGGGCGCTGATGGACAATATTCCCGCTGCAGTTTGGCTGAAGTCGAGAGACCATAGGTACCTGGCAGGGAATCTGGCATGGGTACAGACCAATCCGATGCTGCCTCGTTGGCAGAGCAGAGAGGTCGACGAGCTCATCGGTCACACCGACAGAGAACTCTTTGCGCCCGAGCGCGCCCTGGAGTTTGAGACCACGGATGACATGGTGTTCGACACGGGACAAGGGTGGGCACATGACTACGACGATGTCACGGACGGCGAACACCGATTTTACCACACGGCCAAGGTGCCGGTGTGGGACATCCGGGGCTCTGTCGCAAACGTCGCCGGCATCGGGTTTGATGTCACCGAGATGCGGAGGAACGAGCAGGATCTGCAAAGGAGCAGGGAGCAGCTGGATGTCTTCCTGAACAGGTCGACTGAGCACATCTGCATGGTCGACCTCGACAGGCGCATCACCCTGGCGAATGCCCGGTTGTGCGAGTTTCTTGGCGTATCTTCCACCCTCCTCATTGGGCGGGACGTCGTCGATGTGGTCGTACCTGCCAATCTCAGTCGTGCCATGGCACTCTTCAATCGGCTGCTGCTCGGAGGGACCGAGCCATTGGAAGTCTTCGATGTCCAAGACGCATCAGGTTCGACCCGGCAGGTCGAAGTCAGTGGCGCACTGGTCAGGACGGATGGGAGTCCTGACACGGTCGTCGTCATCGGCCGCGACGTTACCGGGAGGAAGAATTCCTGCGTAGCGGAGTGACAACCCGTTCCACAGACTATGCGCTGGCGGCCGCTATCCTGACCTCCCAGGGAGCCAGGCTGTCCTTGGATGGCTGCTCCTCTGTACTGAACAGAGGCGTCTGGTCTGACGTGAAGCTGCCCCGTGGAATCGGGACAGTCCGGCTGGACAGGTTGATGGTCACCGTCATGAGCTCTGCAGGTGATGTGCGAGTGAAGCAGAGGCAGGTGTCCGACGGACCGTCGACGATCGACATGTCGCCCGCGTTCAGTGTAGGATGGTGCGACCTGAACCATGACAGCTGTCTCGTAAAGCTCAGTACCGAGGTTGGGTCAGCCGACTGAGCACTGTACGTCGTGGCAGACGCATGGACGGGCAGCCATGGCGTTCCGGTGGTGAAGCCGGTGCCCCGTGACGCATCCCATGGCATGGGTGTGCGTTCACCATCCCGGCCAACGGGAAGGGGCCAGTATCTCTTGCCCACAGGATCTTGAACCAGTCTCCTGGGGATGGGCGTGTTCGCAAGCCCCAGCTCCTCTCCATTGTAAAGGAACGGCGTTCCCTTGAGTGTAAGAAGGAGCCCTATCATGCTCTTCGTCATCGCAGGCGTCAGGTGGTAGCGCGACACCGCGCGGACGACGTCATGGTTGCTCAACACCCATGCGGGCCAAGCGCCCTCGGGCAGCAGATCGAGGGTTTGCCTGATGATGTCGCGGAAGTCTTTTGCCCTGAAACGTCGAACGAAAAAGAAAAAGTTGAATACCAGGTTCAGTTCACTTTCGTGGTTCCCATAGTAGGAAAGTACCTGACTCAGCGTGCGCTGGGTGATCTCGCCCACCATCATCCGCCCGGGCTTCTCGTCGATAACGCCCCGCATTTCGCGCAGGGCGTCGTGCGTTTCCGGCTGGTCCACGGTGTGATCATACACCTCGCGTGACATCGGAATGAACAGCGTTTTCGAAGGGTTGCCGGGCATGGGTTGGGCAATGACCAGTTCATGAGTGTTGTCGCGAAGCTGGGCGTCCTTGACATAGTAGTTGGCGACGTCGAGACGAAAGCCGTCGACACCCCGCTCCATCCAGAATCGCATGATGCCCCGGACCTCTTCGCGAAGCCGGGGGTTGCGCCAGTTCAGGTCGGCCTGTTCCTTGAGGAAACTGTGCAGGTAGAACTCATGGGTCTGCTCATTCCATTCCCAGGCTGATCCTCCGAAGGTTGAACCCCAGTTGTTGGGAGGTTTGCCGGCCCGTCCGTGGCTCCAGACGTAATAGTCGTGGAATCGATTCTCGCGGGAGGTACACGCTTGCCTGAACCACGCGTGTTCGGTCGAACTGTGGTTGACGACAAGATCCATGATGAGGTGGATGCCCCGTGAGCGGGCGCCAGCCAGGAGGCGGTCGAAGTCATCCAGCGTGCCGTACATGGGGTCGATTGCTCGGTAGTCGCTGATGTCATAGCCGAAGTCTCGGTTGGGGGAAGGGTACACAGGTGACAGCCAGAGCCCTTCGATGCCGAGCGACGTTGGTGTACCGTCGCGCAGGACGTCCAGCCTGCTGATCAGCCCAGGCAGGTCTCCTATGCCATCGCCGTTGCCGTCCATGAAGCTGCGGACGTAGCAGTGATAGATGACGCCTCGTTTCCACCACGGTTGGTTCTGAGCGTCAGTCAGGACCATGTCGACTACATCGTGGTCAGGTTCCTGGTGCAGCTACAGGTGAAAGATCGAGAGGTGGCACTGAGGACGCCGGCGGTCGCATCTCCTGCCCCAGTCGTGTCTGCAAGAGCGTGAACCCGGTGTCGGAGAGGAAGGGCTGGCGCAGGATGCCGTTCATACGGTCAGCCATGCCGGGGGCCATCATGCCAGGCGACAGCTGGAAAACGGCTTCCAGGACTTGAAACGACATCTTGGACAGGGCCTCCAGAGGTTGATTGCGGTGAACGATCTCGCCCAGCTCCGACTGGGCCAGGCCCTCGATGCCGTACTTGCGGGCATATTCGATGACATGCCCGATCTCGACGCCGTAGCCGGTCAGGAAATGCAGCTCGCGCAGGATGCCGGCTCGAGCAGCGACGGTCCCCGCAAGCGGCTGGAACAGTCCTCCGAGTTCCGGATACCAGAGATTGAGCAACGGGCGTGCAGCGAGCTCCGTGACGCGGCCTCCGCCGACTTCCACGAACTCGTTGACAATGCGCACAGGCCTGCGGTAGAACCCCTTGATGAAGTTCAGGCGCTCGTCCAGGAGCAGGGGACCGACAAGTCCTGTGACAAATGCCGGATTGGGATTGGACAGGTCGGTGTCGACAAAGACAAGAATGTCTCCTGTTGCGACGAACAGTGCTTTCCACATCGCCTCGCCCTTGCCGGTATAGGCTCCGAGGTCCGGGCGTACCTGCTGGTGGACATAGACGGGGATGCCACGTGCGGCTGCGATTGCGCGTGTCTGGTCGGCGCTGTTGCTGTCCATGAGGATGATCTCGTCCAGCAGGGGCCGCTGGTCCATCAGGAAGCTCTTGAAGACGTCGATGACCCGTCCGACCGTCTTTTCCTCATTGAGCGCCGGCAAGACGAGGGAGATCGACACGTGGTGGTCGCGCTTGGCCTGGAGGAGCCGCTCGATGTCCGCAAACTCGTCCTGGGAGAATGTGTTCTTGAGGATCCATGGCTCGATGGCTTTCGTCATGGCTGACAGCTGCTCGACTTCTGCGCCGCGCGCATAGACGAAAACCGTGGTTGTGTGGAGGAGTCCTGCCATCGCCAGAGCGATCAGATGTTCTGTGACCGATCCCGCTTTTTGGTGCTTTGGCAATCCAAGCACAAGGACACCATAGTGAAGAGAACAGTGTTCGATAGCTGATTCCACGCCGTCTTTGGCCAGTTCGATGGCGAGACGGGCTTGTGGCACCTCAGCTTTCACCTTGCCATATGCCTCGAGGACACTATCGTCGACAGCGGCAGACTGGCCTGCGGAAGTAATATGGATAAAGCTCGTCTGGTCCACGATCCCAGCCTCAGTCAGATGGCGCACAACCGTGCCGGCAAGAGCGGAATTGGAGTCGGCCCGGGCGAAGATGGCAGCCGAGGTTCTGGAGAGGTTCTGCTTGAGTTTGTAGCCAATTACCTGTGAATTCGAGTTACAGGCCGACCCGAGCAGGTCGATATTTTCATGGTGCAGGAGGTCGAGATCGATGACGAGTGTCCGGGACCGATCTCCGGATGTCGCCATACGGAATGCCTCGTCGGCCTCGACGATCTGGAAAGGAATCGAAGCCGCGCCGAGAGCCTTGCGAGCTGCTGCCACCAGACGGTGGACGCGGCCGATTTCCTGGTCCGAAGTCTTGGGAAGGACGAGAAGCACATCTCCCGAGGCGCCGGCCGAACTGGCAAATGCGATCTTGGCTAGGAGCCGCGCCGGTGCTGTGAGCCCAACAAAGTGCTGTGTCAATTTCCCCACCCCCTTTCTGCAGGATGCATCCTGCTTCGGAGAGTATAGCAGAAGCACGGTTTCTTTCACTGCGACACTAGGTTGGGAAGGCCAGCGGGGTGCTCGCAGTGCCTTTTGACTTGCAGGTTGCTCATGTTA
>JAPLGH010000182.1 GCA_026390285.1 Caldisericota bacterium | reverse complement strand
GGGTCCTTCAAGAACATGAGGTGGGCATCAAAAATCGCTGCATCGTATGTTGTCGCAGATTTCGATATTTGCGTGCGCAGCTGCTCGGTCGAGGCCCGCACGGCTTCCAGTGCCTTCGACAGACGTTGCCATTCCGCCTCCGGGTCATCGACTGTACGTTGGTCGATTTCCGGTTCGGCTAGCTTCAGGACAATCGCCGGACCTGCCGCGTAGCCTGGCGAGGCGGGAATGCCAAGAAGGCCTCCATCAAACGTCTTGCTGCTGCTTCTGGCGGTGACCTCCCGGGCTGCAGCTGCAGGCACCGCTGTTTCTTCGCCTTCGCCAAAGCCATTCTCGGCTGCCTGTTTCAGCGCATCGATGGCAGCGGACGCATCCAGTCCCTCAGCCCACACATGAATGGTCTCGCCACGCCGCAAACCCATGCTGGCAACGGCATTGATGCTCTTTGCGTTGGATCGTTTTGCTTCATTGTCCGCCCGAGCAACGTGCACGTTCGACGTGAAGCGTCCGGCTGTTTGCACAAAGGTCGCCGCCGGCCGCGCATGAAGCCCGAGCTTGTTCCGTATTTCGATAAGCGCATCGGCAGTGGCACCTACTGTAACCTCTGTACCCGGCTGTTCCTGTGCCGGGCCCCTCTCCTCGGGCTTGTTGCCAAGGGAGCCGACTGCTTCTGCCCGTACCTGTTCAAGAGTTCCGCCAAGGCTTGCCTGCACCGCAGCAGAAACCGCGCCTTCGACAATGGGCGCCGAGCTCAACATGAACTTGGCCTTCTTGTCCGGCGGCAGGAACTCGAGGGCCATCTCGGCGCTCAAGACCGCGCTACCCATGTCCATCAGTACAAGCACGCCATCCTCACTGAACGCTTCCTCCATTGCCTTTGCTATCTCCTCGGCATTGGTCCCAAGTGGAGAGCTCTCGTCGCCGGTGCCGGCAGCTGTCGCGATAATAAGTGGAGACTGCTGCGCCATGAGCCGCGCCAGTTCAGCAGCTCCCCTTGCAAGAGAAGGACTGTGGGAAACAAGTACCAGGTTGACCATGGCTTCACCTCTGATCACATCATTGGAATGCAATACGTGTTCTGTTCCGACTATAACGAACATGACGAGAATGTCCACTCTCAAGCCAGGCAACACCCACAGTGCAGGGCAAGTCGTTGGACCTGGCGGACGAGTCGTTGCAGTTTCTTGACTTTCTGCAGCAATGTCCTGATAGTATGAGTCAGCAATGCAGATGGAAACACCCGGAGGTGAGATCATCAAACGCATAGCTGTGCTCGAGGACGAGGATGACATCCGGGAGCTGATCGGCCTGTACCTGAAGAGAGATTCCATGGATCCGATCCTGTTCGCGTCCCCGGTTACGTTCCTTGCGTGGCTCGATACACAAAAAACGTCACCGGACCTCCTGATCCTCGACCTCATGATGCCGGAGCTTTCCGGCGTCGACGTCCTCAAAGCGGTACGCAAGCACCCGTCGTGTGACAACATGCCCATCGTCGTTTGCAGTGCCCGGGCTGCTGAGAGCGACGTCATCCTCACGCTGGGGCTGGGAGCGGACACCTATGTCCGCAAGCCGTTCAACCCCCACGAGCTTGTCGCTCAGGTGAGCGCCATGTTGCGTCGTGCGCAGGCAGGTCCTGCCGTGTCGCGGCTCACGACAATGACCGCCGGATCGATCTCTGTCGACCTGACACGCAAGAGCGCCAGCGTGGACGGAAAGCCGATCGACCTGACGCCTGCTGAATACCATATTCTGACGATGCTGGTCGAGCGGAAGGGCTCCGTCGTCTCGCGCGAAGACCTCTTGCGAGCCACCGGCGAGACCGATGCCCTGGAGCGCGTCGTCGACGTCCACATCACCAGCATCCGCCGCAAACTGAGCTATGCAGCCCACCTGCTGCGCACGTCGCGTAGTTTCGGGTACTACATCGAGGAGGACGCGTGATCAGGAGTCGACCGTACTCCCTCCACGTGCTGAGTGCTATCCTCATCGTCGCCGGCCTCGTGCTTGCGACTGCGCTGGTCACCATGGCTGTGTCCGTGCATTACCAGGCAAACCTGGACGAGACCAGCCGACTCGAGGCTTCCGCTCTGCTGTTGTCCAACAGGTATCTCGCTGCCGTCCATGCCGGCAGTCCAGCTGCCCCATTGGTCCAGGGGGACCTTCCTGCCGGACTTCGTCTGACCATCCTGGATGCCGGCGGTTCGGCCGTCGCCGATTCGAAGTTCGACCCGGGCTCGGTCGCGCGCCGCATCGCCGATCCCGAAGTAAAACAGGCCGCTGCAGCTGGTGTAGGTGTCGCCGTGTCTTATCGCATCGAATCGGGACAGCGCGAACGCACTGTCTGTGTTGCGATAAGGGACTCGGGCCTGCTCATCGGCTTTGGCGCTGCAAGTTCACTGGTTGGCCTGACCTGGCAGTCGACATCGGGGACACTCTCCTGGGCTCTGCCCCTTCTGCTTGTCGTCAGCGCACTGTGGCTCCTCCTGGCAATCGTGCTTGCACGCATGGCCACCAGGCCAATTGCGGACCTCGCCGACGCTTTGGAACGTCGTTCGGTGCAGAGCCTGGCAGGCCTTGCCATGCGCGCCGACGTCACCGAGCTCGGACGAGCGCAGAAAGCAAGCTATGCACTGCTGCAGGAGAGTGATGAGCTCGCCCGGCGAGAGCACACTCAGTCGCTGGCGCTGTCCGCTGTGATTGATGCCGTTCCGCAGGCAATTGCCATCCTTGACGACTCAAGCACTGTTCTCTCGGCCAATACACAGTTCGAACGCCTTTTTGGCGGCGGCACTCTGCCTGCGGCGGGGCGCAATATCGCTGAGCTGGTCACACTCCCTGAGTGCCTTGCGGCCATCGATCGCTCTATCGCCGAACGTCAGGCGCAGACAGTCGTCACGGAGGACCGCGGTCGATACTACTCCTGCAGTGTCCACAGGCTCGATGAGCAGACGTTTCGCAAGCGGCGCGCCTTGGTCGTCCTGGAAGACATCACCGAGGCCATGGCGTTGCCGCGCATCAAGGCCGATTTCGTCGCTAACGCTTCCCACGAACTCAAGACCCCGTTGACCGCTATCCGGGGATACCTGGAACTCCTGCGGGAAGAACCAGGCAATGCTCACTATCTTGACATCGTCGAGCGAAACGTCGACCGTCTCATCGCTCTTTCGTCCGACATCTCGCTGCTCTCCCAACTCGAGAACAAGGCACCGGAGATTGACCTCGTGGACGTCAGCGAACTGCAGCATGACTTGGCAGAGCTCTTCGACAGACAGGGCCGCGAGACCGGGGTGGCCCTGAGGTTTTCGGTTGACAGCGAAGGGCGGTTCCTGTACGCTGACCGCCTGATGCTGCTGCAGATGTTCATCAACCTGATCGAGAACTCCTATCACTTCACGCAGGCCGGCGCGATAACCGTGTCCGCCACTGCAGACGCTTCTCATATTATCCTCGGCGTCTCCGACACCGGCCAGGGGATCCCAGCCAGGGATTTACCACGCATCTTCGAGCGGTTCTACTCCCATGCCAGCGACCACGGACGCCCCGGAACCGGCCTTGGCCTCGCCATCGTCAAACGCATCGTTTTAGCCCACAACGGGACGATTGGCGTCGAGAGTACACTGGGCAAGGGAACAGACTTCGTCATTCGCATCCCCAAGAACCTTGGGCCCCGCAGGCCTGACGCAGGACCTGGACAACTATCCGGCACGAAGAGGGAGGATCTATGAGACATATCCAGCATATCGCCGTGTACGTACTGATTTGCAGCTTGCTGATCGCGACAACCGGTTGCAAAACTGCTCCGGGGGCTCCGGTCAAGGATCTCGCCATCGCCGGATCCACGTTTGCCGAGCCCTTGTATGTCAAGCAGCTCGACGCCTGGTACCAGAAGACAGAGGTAAAAGCTGTCTACGGAGCCCTGAGTTCGTCCGGAGCACTGCGCGCACTGCAGGACCGGACGATCGACATCGGCGCGACCGATCTCCTGCTGAGCGCTGAAGAGCAGGCGCGTCTGCCCGGATCGGTGCTCGCGATCCCCACGTGTCTTGGCGCCGTGGCCATCTGCGTCAACCTGCCGGGCAGCCCAGCCCTGCGCATGGATGCATCACTGCTGTCATCCATCTTCCGTGGCGACGTCAAGACATGGAACGATGCGCGCATCGCAGTGCTGAACCCGATGCTGAAGCTACCGGATACGCCCGTCGTCGTCCTCCATCGGGCAGACGGCTCGGGCACCACAGACATCTTCACGACCTACCTGGCCGCCGCCGACCAGACCTGGAGCGACAAGGTCGGGGTTGGACAGCTCGTGGCGTGGCCGGCCGGTGTTGGCGTCAAGGGTAA
>JAPLGH010000041.1 GCA_026390285.1 Caldisericota bacterium | reverse complement strand
GCAGGGCGTCCCTCAGATCCAGAAGGTATTGCAGCAGATGCAGAGTGCCGAAGATGCTGCTGTAACGCAGGCGCAGGCGGCTGCCAAGCAAGGGATCGATCAGCAGTTTTCGGCGAAGTTCCCGGGCGTGCCACTGGAGAGCATACCAGGATACACTGCAGCACTTGCTGCTGCTCAGGCAAAGGCTGCGGATGCAGCAACAAGTGCGGTGGAGAAGGGCTTCCTCGACACTGCCAAGTTGACGCCGGAGCAGCTCACGGCCATGCGCGAGTTCGTAGCGCTGCCCATCGTGAGCGGCATCACGGACAACAACAAGAAGGCCGACACCGTCTTGACCATCATCAATCTGGGCAAACTCCTGCCGATGACCGGTCAGCAGCAGACGATCAACGTCTCACAGACCGACCTCGACAGGGGCATCGCCGATATCCGGGAAAACGGTGGCACCATCCCGTTGCCCGCGATCGGGAAGACCTTGCTCTTCCTTCTCCTTATCTATGTGCTGAGTGCGCTGCTCACCTTTGTCATGCAGTACATCATGTCGGATGTCGCCCAGAAGACGACCTATGACATGCGAAAGGAACTCGATTACAAGCTGGCGGCACTGCCCCTCCGCTACTACGACATGCACTCCAACGGCGAAATCCTGAGCCGCATGACCAATGACATGGACACGATCTCGACCACCCTTCAGCAGGGGCTCACACAGGTCATCGTTTCCGTGTTCCAGATTCTCGGCTACATCTACATGATGCTTACGATCAGCGGGAAGCTGACCATCGTGACGCTTGCCACGCTGCCGCTGTACATCCTCACAACTGCACTCATCGCACGAAAATCGCAGAAGTTCTACCGTGCACAGCAGGTGCACCTTGGTCGCCTCAGCAGTCATGCAGAGGAGATGTACACTGGCCACAATGTGGTCAAGGCGTTTGGCCATGAACAGGAATCGATCGCTACCTTCGAGGCGGTCAACAACGACCTGTATCAGGCCGGATGGAAGGCTCAGTTCATGTCAGGCGTCATGTTTCCCCTGATGAACTTCATCAGCAACCTTGGGTATGTCTTCATCGCGGTCCTTGGAGGCGTCTATGTCACCAGGAATCTCCTCAACCTGGGCGACATTACGGCGTTCATCCAGTATTCGAGGTCCTTCTCGATGCCGATTATCCAGACGGCGAGCATCGCCAACGTCATTCAGTCGACGATGGCATGTGCCGAGCGTGTGTTCACAGTGCTCGACGAGCCCGAGGAGAAGCCCGACGCGGACGATGCGATCGTCATCGCCGAACCTCGTGGCGCCATAACGTTCGACCACGTTGCGTTCAGTTACCGCCCGACCGAACCCCTGATCGCGGATATGAATCTTGACGTCAAGCAAGGCGATACCGTTGCCATCGTCGGACCGACGGGGGCAGGCAAGACGACGCTTGTCAATCTGCTCATGCGTTTCTATGACATCCAGGGTGGCGCCATCACGTTCGACGGCGTCGAGACCCGGAAGATGCGCCGGGGTAGCCTGCGCACCATGTTTGGTATGGTCCTGCAGGATACGTGGCTCTTCAACGGCACGATCCGTGAGAATATTGCCTACGGGCGCGACGACGCGACGGAGGAGGAGATCGTTGCTGCAGCGAAGGCGGCGCACGCTGATCACTTCATCAGGAGTCTACCCGAAGGATACGATACCGTCCTCAATGAAGAGGCCTCCAATATCTCGGCTGGTCAGAAACAGCTGCTGACGATCGCTCGTGTGGTCCTGGCAAATCCAACCGTTTTGATCCTCGACGAAGCCACAAGCAGCGTCGATACCAGAACGGAAGTACGCATCCAGAAAGCAATGGCACAGCTGATG
>JAPLGH010000158.1 GCA_026390285.1 Caldisericota bacterium | reverse complement strand
GGCTTGCAGTACTTCACGGTCCGTGATGATGATAAACTCCCATGGCTGTTCGTTGCCAGCCGACGGAGCCGACATGGCTGCTTGGAGCAGTCTGGTCACCAGCTCCTGAGGTACCGGGTCGGCCGTGTACTTCCGAATGCTCCTCCTGTTGCGAATTGTGTCCACGAGTGCCTCCTCGATGCTGTCTCAGTTGCCTGTGCCCGGTGGTTCCTGGTACACGAGAAGTATATGCGATAGCAGAACATTCGCCAGGAACTGTCTCTGGACGTTGTGATCCCTCGCAGTTGTGGACTTGCGGTCATTCGGCAAATGGGTAGACTTCTTGTTACAGGCTCTGTCACCTCGTCACTGGGCGGCGTGAGGACGCATTGGCGAGTGCGCTGGGTTTGTGTGTCACTTCTCGCCTTGATAAACGTGGGCGTTCTGCTAGACTATGTGTTTGTGTGTATGTATGTCAGCCCGGTGAAAGGAGTTCTGAAATGAATGCAATTGATCTTGTAGAGAGCAGATATGTGAAACCTGACATGCCTGTCCTTCTGGTCGGGGATACTGTCAAGGTTCACATCAACATTGTTGAAGGTGGCAAGAAGAGAATCCAGGTATTTGAGGGTCTCGTCATTGCCAAGAAGGGCGGCGGCAGCCGTGAAACGTTTACAGTCCGCAAGATCTCCTCTGGTATTGGTGTAGAGAAAGTCTTCCCGCTTTACTCTCCGATGATTGCCAGACTGGAGGTCGTGCGCCACGGCGATGTCCGTCGTGCGAAGCTGTACTATCTCAGAGACAGAGTCGGCACGGCTCGCAATGTCAAGGAGAAGAGAGAAGTCTAGTCTTTGAACAAGGCCATTCGCGAAGTACTTGACTGGGTTATCATCATCGCGGTCGCGTTCGGCGCTTCATATGCACTGCGTCACTGGGTGGTGCAGCCGTACCGGATTCAGATGTCGTCGATGGAGACCACTGTATTTCCGGACGATCTCGTTATGGTAGACAAGCTCTCGTACCAGTTTCATCAGCCGCGACGGGGGGACGTCATTATCTTCTGGCCACCCGGCGTCACGACTGGTGATCCGTATATCAAGCGTGTCATTGGCCTCCCTGGTGAAATTGTGGAGGCAAAGGACGGCAAGATGTACGTGGACGGCAAGGCAGCCGATGAGCCCTATTTACACGGATACGTCATGCCGGATTTCTCGCCGACTCCAGTCCCCCAGGGACAGTTCTTCGTGATGGGAGACAATCGGGCGGTGAGTCTCGACTCGCGTTCCTTTGGCACCGTTTCGACGAGTTCCATCATCGGCCGCGCGATGTTTGCCTACTGGCCCCTCAAGCACTTCGTTGTGCTTCGAGCCCAGACAGGCCTCGCACAATAGCAGCGGCGATCATCAGCCCTCCTCGTTTCGACGGGGAGGGTTTTTCCATCGGCGGACGGGGAGAACGATATGCGACATGAAGCTCTAGCGCTCTTTGAGCAAGGAATCAAGTCCCGGTATGAGCTGGACGTTGTCATCGGGATCGACGAGGCGGGCAGGGGGGCGCTGGCGGGGCCAGTCTATGCGGGCGCCTGCGCCATCATGGATCCGCGGGGCACTATGTTCATCAATGATTCGAAGCTGCTGAGTCAGCACCAGCGGGAGCAGGCATTCGAGCTTCTGCCGGCGCACGCACTGTTTGCGACAGGAAGTTCCACGGCAGCCGAGATCGACGCGGACGGGATTCTTCAGGCAACTTACCGGGCTATGGAGAAGGCTCTCCTCCTTCTCTTGCCTGCAGTCAGACAGCACTGGGGCATCGGTTCACGCATTGGTGTCGTCGTCGATGGTCCACTGCTCCCGCCTTTCCTCGAAGGTGAGGAGCATCTGATCTCCATGGCAATCATCGATGCAGATGCGACACTGCTATCAGTTGCCGGTGCCAGCATCGCTGCCAAGGTATCACGAGATGCTGCCATGCGCGTTATGGCTCGACATGTTCACGGGTATGGATTCGAGGGCAACGTCGGCTATGGAACGCATGAGCACATTCAGGCCCTTCGGACCGGGGGGCCGTCTGGCGAACACCGGCGGACGTTTGTTGTCAAACAACTTGTAGAGACTGAGGAGTTGCCGCTTGGGCGGGCAGCACAACCGGGCGCTGGGAAACGCAGGTGAGGAACTTGCGGCTCGATGGTTGACTGACCACGGCTTCCGCGTCGTGGCCAGAAACCTTTGTACCAGTTACGGAGAGCTGGATGTCATCGCCGAGAAGAACGGCCACGTTCATGTGGTTGAAGTCAAGACGAGGAGGGGGACAGGATATGGAAGCCCTCTTGAGGCCATAGACCGTCGCAAGCAGGAGCATTTGAGACGGTCGACCATGGCCGCTCTTGCGGCGGGGATTCCTGGTCTGACGCGGCGCACGCGGGATATCCACATCGATGCGATGAGTATCCTGATGAGTGATACAGCCGCGCCGTGTATCGAGTTTCTGGAGGATATCCTCGCATAGTATGCTTTTCTGCAGAGAAAGGTAGAACACTAGGAAGAGACATTCCTCGCGACAAAGAGCGCCAGGATGTTTGCAAAGGCATCTATGAGTTGACGCTGTTCAAGCGGGCTGGATGCGGATTCACCGTGCAATTGGATGCCGAGGACACCGATGGCCCGTTCGTGAGCGATGAGGGGGTAAAATGACCAGTCAATGTGGGATAACGTTTCTGTCCCATGTCCAGCCGGCTGTCCCTGATTGAGAGTCCACATTGCCACACCGATTGCATTGTCGTCAAGCGTTTGCAGGTTTCCTATGCTGGCGCGAGGCGTCAGGACACCGGGACGCTCTGGCATCAGGACCACAACATCACAATTGAATGCCTCGGCAATATCGCGTGTCGCTTGAGTGAGGTTTTCTTCCAGCGATCGTCCGGCCATGAGATCATGGCTGAACTCGTAAACCGTAGAGACAAATCGTTCTCGCTGTCTTCCCCTCGTTTCCTGTCTCAGGATAGTATCTTCAAGCAAACTTGTTACGACACCAACAATGATGAAGATAAGAAACGTCGGTGCATACTGCTTCAGATCGCCGATTGTAAACGAGAAATACGGTGGCACAAAAAAGAGATCAAAAGCAACAATAGCGGTCATTGACGAAACAAGGCCTGCTGCAAGTCCCCACAGAACGCTACTGAACACCACTGGAAGAAGCATGACAAGTGGAACATCAGAAGGGCTGACATATTGGCGCAGAAGAGCGCAGACCACCGTAGCACATCCGACGAGAGCGACTGGCCACATAATCGATGCCCACCTCCGTCGCGCTGCCCGTGCTTCGCGTGATCGGACTGGACCAGCCGCTTCGTCAGTGTCTCCCACGACAAGAACATGAATAGAACCAGCTTTTCGTACAATATCGGCTGCGACGGAGCTCTGTGGAAATTTGTGCCAGCGTGACCGACGTGAGAGACCGACAATGATTAAGGTGATATTCTTGTCGTGAGCGAAATCCAGCACTGTATCGGCAATGTGCGTTGCCGGAAGAATCACGACTTTGCCGCCCAGCTCCTCAGCAAGGTTGAAGGAACGTGTAAGCGCATCACGGGCTGGATCGCTTGCCTGGCTGGTCTGAGGCGATTCAACGTAGACGACATACCACGGGGCATCGAGATCTGCTGCCATCCCATGCGCGATGCGTACAAGTCCTTCTGCACTTCTGTCAGGTCTCACACATGCCATGATGCGAGTACCGGCGTGCCAGGGCCCAGCTATGGTCTTGCGCTGCATGTAGTTGCGCATATCTTCGTCAACGCGTCGGGCGGCATAGCGCAACGCAAGCTCCCGCAGCGCCAACAGATTTCCTCTACGGAAAAAGCGGTGCATTGCCTGTTTTGCCTTGTCGGGGATGTAGATCTTGCCTTCAGCCAGTCGCTGTTGCAGTGCTTCGGGCGAAACGTCGACGACCTCGATCTCGTCGGCTAGCTCAAGAATGTGATCGGGTACCGTCTCCTGCTGGCGAACGCCCGTAATCTGGTAAACAACGTCGACAGCACTTTCGATGTGCTGAATGTTGAGGGTCGTTAGAACGCTGATGCCTGCATCCAACAGCTCCTTTACGTCTTGGAACCTTTTCTGATATCGGCTTCCTGGAACGTTTGTGTGGGCAAGTTCATCCACCAGAACGACGGTTGGTTTGCGTGCGAGGATGGCATGGACATCCAGGTCATCGAGCTCGAGACCCCCATATGCGACGGCGCGGCGCGGAACAATCTCCAGATTCTTGACAAGCGCCTCAGTTTCTGCTCGCCCATGAGTTTCGATGAGGCCAATAACAACATCTACCCCTTGGTTCTTGAGGTTTCTTGCTTCTTCCAGCATTCCGTAGGTCTTGCCAACGCCGGCGGCATAACCGAGGTATATCTTCAGGTGACCTTTGCGGTGGGATTCCTGATCTGCTTCTTCCTGTTGCAGACGATGCAGAAGTATGTCCGGGTTCGGCCGTTGTTCCTCGTTCATGTCAGTGTGTTTCTGAGAGCTTGTCCAGGGCAATGTTGAGTTCGAGGACATTCACGCGCGATTGTCCCCAGATACCGAAGAAGGGCTTCCTGGTATTGACCGTGACAAGATCTTCGACTGCACTCGGTGCAAGGCCGCGTGCAGCAGCGACACGTCGCACTTGCAGCAGGGCGGATTCTGGGCTGATGTCTGGATCCAGACCGCTTGCAGATGCCGTTACCAGATCGGCAGGAACGGTTGCGTCTGCAGCCAGACCGTTCTCGGAGCGGACTTCGGCGATTCGTTCTGCGACGCTTTTCTCCAGGGTAGGATTTGAGGGTCCGAGATTCGATCCACCGGAATTTGAAGCGTCATATTCCGTGGCTGAAGGGCGGCCATGGAAGTACTTCGGTGATGTCCATTGCTGGCCGATGAGTTCAGAGCCGACGACATGTCCGTTTACTGTAACAAGACTTCCGTTGGCAGGGTGAGACATTGTCAGTTGCGCAATGCCTGTCACAGTGAGTGGGTAGATGACTCCTGTGATGATAACAAGGACTCCAAAAACGATCAGCGCTCTCTTTAGTTCTTTCATGTCCAATCTCCTTACCGCACAACCTTAGTGGCGACGAGCAGCACATCAATAAGTCTGATGCCAACAAATGGCAGTGCCAATCCCCCGGCGCCATAGATGGTAAGATTCCGCCAGAGCAGTGCGTTTGCGCTGGAGGGGTGATACTGGACTCCTCGCATTGCGAGTGGAATAAGCGATGGGATAATGAGAGCATTGAAGATAACGGCCGACAGAATGGCGCTCGCTGGTGAATGCAGGTGCATCACATTGAGAATGGCCAGCTGCGGGTACGTTGCAGCGAAAATCGCCGGGATAATGGCGAAGTACTTGGCGACATCGTTCGCGATGCTGAACGTGGTCAATGAGCCCCGTGTAATCAGAATCTGTTTGCCAATCTCGACAATGTCCAACAGCTTCGTCGGATTCGAATCAAGATCAACGAGATTTGCTGCTTCCCGCGCAGATTGTGTGCCTGCATTCATCGCAACGCCTACATCTGCCTGTGCAAGAGCAGGTGCGTCGTTGGTTCCATCACCGATCATGGCGACCATACTGCCGTTTGACTGATACTTCCGGATAAGGTCGAGCTTCGTCTCAGGTCGTGCCTGGGCGACAAAATCGTCGATCCCCGCCTCGGCTGCTATGGCTGCAGCGGTTAGGGGGTTGTCACCTGTAATCATGACCGATTTGATACCGAGTACGTGAAGCTGGCCCAATCGTTCCTTCATGTCCCGTTTGAGGATATCTTTCAGGCGAATCACACCCATGATGGACGCGCTATCTGAGACCACGAGGGGTGTTTCACCCTGGCGGGCGACACTGTCGACCAACGTATGGACTGTTTTAGGGAATTCGCCCCCGTTTCCCTTGACCCATTCCTCTATTGCGTCCACAGCACCTTTGCGGATATGCCTGTCTGCATAGTCAATGCCACTCATGCGCGTATCGGCGCTGAAAGGAACAAACGTGGATCCCTGTGGGGCACGGATGTCGCGCCCACGTATGCCAAGTCTCTGCTTGGCGAGCGTGACAATGCTACGACCCTCAGGGGTATCGTCTGCCAGCGAGGCAAGTACTGAACTCTCTATCAACTGTTGCTCCGAGACACCCTCAGCAGGAAGAAACTCGGTTGCCATACGGTTACCCAGGGTAATTGTGCCGGTCTTGTCCAGCAGGACGACTGAAACGTCGCCTGAAGCCTCCACGGCCCGGCCCGATAACGCAATCACGTTATGTTCGATGAGTCGGTCCATTCCTGCAATGCCAATTGCGGGCAACAGGCCGCCAATTGTTGTCGGCATAAGACAGACCAGAAGTGCTACCAGCACGGGGACAGCGACGGTTACGCTCATATATCCGGCGAATGGGTGCAATGTAATTGTTACAACGATGAATAGAGCTGTAAGTCCAATGAGGAGAATTCCCAGAGCCACCTCATTCGGCGTCTTGCGCCGCGAAGAGCTCTCGACCATCGCGATCATCTGGTCCAGAAACGTATCGCCCATATTGGCGGTGATACGCAGGCGAATAGTCCCGGACAATACACGAGTCCCGCCGGTAACACCAGTGCGGTCTCCTCCTGACTCACGGATGACAGGTGCTGACTCGCCAGTTACGGCTGATTCATCAATCAATGCTACGCCTTCGACAATCTCGCCATCGCTGGGGATCGTCTCGTTGTCACTGACGACGACCGTATCTCCTTTGAGGAGGTCAGTAGCTGCCACAGTCTCCGTGGTTCCATCTGAACGAAGACGGTTGGCAACTGCCTCGTTGCGAGTCTTCTTGAGCGAATCAGCCTGCGCCTTTCCACGTCCTTCCGCGAGTGCCTCCGCGAAATTGGCAAACAGAACCGTACACCAGAGCCACAGCGAAATCTGCAGATTGAACCAGAAGCCCGTATGCCGAAAAGCACTCAACACCGTATTGACCGTCGTGATAATTGAGCCAACCTCTACGACGAACATAACTGGATTTCGCCATAGAGTGCGGGGATCAAGTTTCTGGAACGCGTCGCGAACAGCTTTGCGCACCACG
>JAPLGH010000096.1 GCA_026390285.1 Caldisericota bacterium | reverse complement strand
CAGCCGACGTGTTCCCTGAACTGTTGCGCCGTGGGATCATCCCGGATGTCGTCACCGACCAGACGTCTGCCCACGACACGCTGAATGGATATGTCCCCAACGGCATGCCGCTCGCAGAGGCATACGCCCTGCGCACGAGCAACCCCGCCGAATACGAGAGGCGCGCGCTGGACGCCATCACCGTCCACTGCAAGGCCATGGTCGGCCTGCAGGAACGTGGCGCCGTCGTGTTCGACTATGGCAACAACATCCGTGGCCAGGCCCTGGCAAACGGGTACGAGGACGCATTCAAGTTTGACGGCTTCGTCCCGAAGTACATCCGTCCCCTGTTCGAAGAGGGCAAGGGTCCCTTCCGCTGGGCAGCACTCTCGGGGGACCCGAAGGACATCTGGGTGACCGACGAGGTGATCCTCAAGGAATTCGCCTATGATCAGCACCTGGTGAAGTGGATCCAGATGGCGCACGACCAGGTCCAGTTTCAGGGCCTGCCTGCCCGCATCTGCTGGCTGGGATACGGCGAGCGTGAGCGGTTTGGCCTCATCATCAACGACCTCGTGAAATCCGGTAAGATCTCCGCGCCCATTGTCATCGGACGCGACCATCTCGACTGTGGCTCCGTCGCCTCGCCCAACCGTGAGACCGAGAAGATGATGGACGGCAGCGACGCCATCGCCGACTGGCCCATCCTGAATGCTCTCCTCAATACGATCGGAGGGGCTACCTGGGTCTCCGTCCATCACGGCGGCGGCGTCGGCATCGGCTACTCCATCCACGCCGGCATGGTCATCGTTGCTGACGGCACTGACGCTGCAGCCAGACGGCTGTCGCGCGTACTCACCTATGACCCGGGCATGGGCATTGTGCGACACGCTGACGCAGGGTATCCGAAAGCCATCCAGTTCGCCAAGGACCACGGCATCCGCATGCCGTCACTCAAGTAGGAGGCTCGGCCAATGGAAAAGGAACTCAACTACATCGAACTGATACGTACGCGTCATTCGATACGCGACTATGAGCAGCACACGTTGACTGACGCCGACCGGGCTCAGATCATGGGAGCCGTCGCCAGCGCAGTCCCACTCGACAGCGGCATTCATCTGGACTGGAAGATCGCCGACGCTGCGCCGATGGGGGGCAGCGGCCTGCTGTACGCTGGGTGCGGCACGTCAAACGAGGAGCTGGTCGAATATGGCTACAGGGGCGAGCAGTCTGTGCTCGGCTTGACCGCAGAGGGATGGGGAACATGCTGGTATGGCATGGCACACATGCCCGGCAGCCCTTGTTCGATCGTCTTTGGCAAACCTGGCACACCGGGCGTACGATCAGCCATGCTGGGCGCATTGTCACGCGGACATACCCGTAAGTCGCTTGAACAGTTGGTGACGGGTGGCATCCCTGCAGACTCGTCACCGCTGGTACGTACTGTCATGGAGTCCGCCCGCCTTGCCCCCTCCGCCATAAATCGCCAGTCCTGGAACTTTGAAGTAGTGTCGGACACTCAAATCGTCATCAAGGGTGATACGGGCCGTTTCCCCGACCTCGGCATCTGCCTGGCAAACGCTATGGTCACCGCCCGCCAGCTTGCAGGCGCCGCAACGGTGACACGGCTAGACACAGGAACGTACAGCATTTCCTGGTAAGTCACACCCTAGGGCCGACCCCATGCACAGGTCGGGGTTACTATATCTGTGAGACAGGGTTGACATGATGAGCAAGGGGCTGCAGGCAGCGCCAGGGATGGTTGTTGCGGGGTTGACCGCCTGGGGACAGACCGAGGAAATGGCATGAAGCGCCTGTTCCATGAGGCTGGTACGCTGATCTGGCTGTTCGTGGGAGCTGTTGCCTGCGCCGTCGTCGTGTCGGTAGCAACGGTGGCCTTCGCCGACATCTTCGGCCGTTCCCTCTCCCTCGTCGTCGCCGGCGCAGGCCTGCAGGCTCTCCGCCAAGTCATCGTTGTCGGTGTCGTGGTTGGCGTCGCATCCGTGAGGTGCACGTTTCTCGGGAAACTCCTTGCAGGCCACTTCAGCGAACGCCTGCACGACGCTTCCGTGACCGTGCGGTCGACCGTCTTGCTCGTGCAACGGCTGGCGCAATGCATGGTGAGCATTCGGGTGATGTGCAGTCACGCCTCTCGAGCGACATGCTCTTGCTCGAACAACTGGTCAGAACCGATGCGCTGCAGTTTGTGTCGCAGGGTCTCACAGCACTCCTTGCGGCCGCGAGTGCGAGCTGCAGAAATGGAAAAGGCGCAGGTCCTGGTCTTGTCCCGGACTTGCGCCATTCCATCTTGGACACCATCCACAGCTTCTGCTGTTTCTGAAGGTGCCGGATCTTCGCTGGTTTGCTCCGTGTCCGGCGGTTCTTCTCGATGGGCCGCGTGGCTTTTCTTATCATGCTGTCTTCGTTCATGAGCCACCTCCTGGTTGTCAATGCTCGCATTGATGAAGCCGTATCAATGTATCGGAGGACATCTGGCTGTCAAGCTCCAGGCGTGAAGAACGGCCGTGAGCAGATAGCACTCACGGCCAGGGTCGCTCCGATCGCGAATTCCAAACCCTGTCTAGTCTGCGAGACCCTTGTGGGTATGCAACTGCATGCGCACCTTTCGCTCGCTGAACTTGCGAGCGAAGTCGGAAACAACACATGCATTCTCGACCTTGATTCCCGCTATTCTTGTAACCATGTCTCCGCCGGGACGCCAAGGCTCTCCATCATGGCACGTTGAGCTTTGGTCGTCTCGGTCAGCAACTTCCCGTACCGGCCTGAGAATCTGATCTCGCTGAGGGTCTCCAGATCCGCCAGCAACTGGCACACCGTGAACTTCTCGTCCAGCTTGAGCTCGCGCATCTTGTTCCGCAGCGGGCTCATCACCGTTACGGCGATGAACTGCACCGGCAGCCGCCCATCGGTCGAGAATCTCCCGTGCGTCCTGAGGCGCTTCCTGTCCAGCTGGTTCTTCAGGCCGCCCATGCACTTCTCCACGACATCCTTGTCACGGTAGATACGGAGGGCGAGGACCGGGTCCTTCACATCGTTCGTGAGGATGGCGTAATAGCCACAATACCTGTTCTGGTGTTCCCTCACGACCTCCACATTCACGGTGATCCGCCGTCCACGTTTCGGGGTCTCCCCCACCGTGAAATACCATTTGTAGAGCTCCTCATGCTCTGGAACCAGCTCCCCTGACTCAAGCTCCCGCTAGGAGGTAAGCAGCTTGCCGTTGAAGTCGCTGATGGTGTCCCCCACTGTCTGGTGGTTGTAATACAGATGCACGGTACAGCGCTTTCGGTCCTCACCCCATGAGTGGAGACACGTGACGGCGTAGACCATCTCTCCGCCGATCCACTTCATATTCTGAGGCAGCTGCATGTCGTCGCGTTGTTGGTCCACCAGGTCCTGAAGCCATTTGCAGCGCAGGGGGACCCCTATCTCGAACTTGTGTCCTTCGGCAAGGAGGTCATCCACGTTCTTCTTGCTGTAGAAGCCCCTGTCCATGACGAGATGCACCGTTGGCATGCCAAGCTTGCCGAAGGTGTCCAGCAGGTTTTTCAGCGTCTTCACGTCGCTGATGTTCCCCGGAAGCTCCCGGTAGGACACAGGAAGCATGCTCTTCTGACCAAAGAGCAGGGCGAGGCTGATCTGCAGAAGGCCGTCGCCACGGCACACGAGGTGGTAGGCCATGGCCAGAATCTGCCCGGAGGTCTCCGGAAAGCCCCTGTCGAGTACCTTGCCAAGACCCAGCTCCTTGGTGACAGCGTCGAGGGCGAGCGTCGGCCCGGTATGGTTTGCGTGCATCTTCCATAGCTTTCATGGCTATTCTTGGAACCTGGTTTCACATGAGAGCCAAGAAGAATAGTCGGTCAATTCTTGATATTGAGAAGATTCTCTTGATTACTGGTTACAATCAGAGCGGGAATCAAGGGATTTGTCAAAAGTCAAACACGGGCTGGCAGATGCCAGCCCTAAATTGATGAACTCGTTTCGGCCCGTAAATCAAACTCCTTCTCAAACTTCTTGATAATGCTTTCTTTTATCCTTTCAATTGATATGTCCCTTGAGAAACTGGAGAGGTTCGCAACCTCACTTCTATTGCTCTTTACAAAACGTCCTGTCCCGTCTGGATAACTTTCTTCCCATTTGATTACTCTCTTGAGCTCTGCAAGGTTAGTATTGACAAGGAGCGATGCGTGATAGAAAAATCTATCTCTTGTAATTGCAATGCTTGAGCCCGAAACCTTCTTCCTGTTCACAAAGATTGCATTTCTTTTGTCAACTTCTATATTCTCTCTAACAAAATCTCTCAGAGCCCTTGATATAGTTTCTGCAATGCCCCTTCCTTCCTCAATGAAATAACTTGAGAAAATAAAATCATCTCTTCCCTTACAAAATGTGATGTTCAAATTGCCAAGATCGTGGTAAACAGTTCCTCCGCCTGTAAACCTGCGAATTACAGGAATGCCTCTTTCTCTTACATAAGAGGTATTTACCTCATACTCCTCGTTCTGAAATTTCCCAATGACAACACAGGGTTCGTTCTGCCAGAGTCTTAAAACACCAATAAGAGGAGAGCTTGAATTTAGAACGCTCTCCTCTATTCTTAAGTTCTCTTCAGGGTTAAATGTATCACTCTGCAGTAAGACAAACCTATTCATTAAGAAAAATTAACCCTTGAATAGGCCTCTTTCTGCGCCAAGTTTCAGGGAAAGTGGAATATCGACAGTAAGGGGTCCTTCTGTTGAAAGAGTTATTGAGAAATCATCCTCTCTGCAAACCTCTATCTGCCTTTCACCATCAAGTGCAATTGTCCCCTCTTTAAAGTGGTAAACGAAAGGCTTGCCGTTGTAGAGCTTGCCGTACTTTGACACAGACACTTCAACGAGTTTGCCCGGAGCAATGGGAAAAACAAATTTCTCACCTAAACTATCGAGAAGGGTAAAGGAACCAAAGGGATCATCATTGCCGGAGGGGACCAGAATTCCTGGAAGTGATGAGAAACCAATATTCTGGGGTCCTGCTCTTGAAGAAAATATGCCTTCAATTGACTGCGGCTCCCACAAAGCCCTTGAACCTACGAAACTCTCTCCTGTAAAGACGATGTCAATAAGGGCAATGTCATTGCCATTCTTCCAGGAAAGATAGAGAACCTTTTCCCTTCTTGTAGCTTCCTCCTTTTTTACAGTTCGGGAAGCAATCGCCCATGCGGATAAAGCAACAACAGTTGCCTCAACCATTGAAGGGAACACATTGTTAGTCCCTGTGGAAATGCCAATTATAGGTGTAGGGTCAGAAAGGTCAATTCCCTTTATGACCGCTCTGTGGGTCCCATCTCCCCCTATCACAACGATTACGTCTACGTTGCTCTGAAGGAGCTTTCCTGCCTCGACGCTATCTTCCTCGGTAAACTCTAAGGGCATATGAAGTGGTTGAAGCTTTAGGTTCAAGCCACGAATTCTTTCTGATGCCCTCTGAATAATTCCGTAGGAATCAGGCATATAAACGACAGATTTAAGCCCCATTCTATCCCATGTCGAAAGCAATCTTTCAACAATATTGACCTTTTCCTCGTTGTTAAACACCGAGGCATGGGCAACAAGTCTTCTTATATCACGCCCAGACTGCGGATTTGCAACTACTCCTATTTTTCCTTTTCTCATTTGTCTATTTGCTCATCACAGATTTTATTCCCTGGAGAATGTCCTCAGCCTGTGGTATATAATACTGCTCAAGAGGAGGAGAGAATGGAACTGGTGTATCCTTCCCACATACCCTGACTATGTTTTTCTTAAGATAAGGGAACCCTT
>JAPLGH010000053.1 GCA_026390285.1 Caldisericota bacterium | reverse complement strand
GGCACGAGAGCAGTGACGACCGTGCCAAACGGTACCGTCAAGGCAACTGTATGAAGGGTTTCGTTGACGACGCCGATCACCGCCGGGCTCAATGCGTTGAAGTTGAACGCGGTGATCGCTTTGGAGACGGGGTTGACAGCGACAGTCACCATGACGACATACGCCTGGGTCGATGCGTCAGCCGCTGCTACCGTATAAACGACCGGGGTGGTGAAGTCATGAGCCACCCCAGAAGCTGGGCTGACTAATGCGCCGGTGATCGTGATGGTCGGTACCAGAGCAGTGACGACCGCGCCAAACGGTACCGTCAAGGCAACTGTATGAAGGGTTTCGTTGACGACGCCGATCACCGCCGGGCTCAATGCGTTGAAGTTGAACGCGGTGATCGCCTTGAGCGTAGCGGGGTTCGGAGCAGAAGTTACCGTGACGACATACGCCTGGGTCGATGCGTCAGCCGCTGCTACCGTATAGACGACCGGGGTGGTGAAGTTGGCAGCCACTCCAGAAGCTGGACTGACTAATGCGCCCGTGATCGTGATGGTCGGCACGAGAGCAGTGACGACCGCGCCAAACGGTACCATGAGGGCGACCGTCTTGGTGGTCTCATTGACTATTCCGATGACCGCCGGGGTCAGCGCGTTGAAGTTGAAGGCGGTGATGGCCTTGTCGCTAACAGCAGCCCGGGCAGAAGGCATCTGGGTGATGATCCCAGCGGACAGTGACAGGACGAGACATGCTACGATGAAAACTGATAGAGCTTTTTTCATGAATCTCTCTCCTCTAAAATGTGCCGCCAGCGTCGAGAATGATGGCGACGGGCGTGGGCATCAACCCACCTGGATTCTGCTACGACCGGAACCTGCAGACGACTATCCAATGTCGTCGGCTATGAAAGGCCTACCGCACGTGCTGGACAACTGAAGTGGGATAAGCTCCCCAGCATGACAAAACTGTCTGCGGTGATGGCGTGGAAGGCGTGACCCGTGAACGAGAACTTCACCAAACCTTCAGTCCTTGCTTGCTATGCATTGCCTCCTTCACGAAGAATGCAGCAAAGCAGTTCCCATTCAGCAGTTGAAGATGCTACGCAACAACCATTAATCCCGCAACAATAGAGTCAAGCGTCTCATGCGGGCAGCTCAAAAACGGGGTACCTCTACTATTCCTGCATGCGTTGCTGATCTGGTCAAGATCCGCTCTGGTCAAGATCTGTGCTGGATACAGCACGCTGGCTCACGGCGAAAACTAACCAGAATATCGACAGAACCACGAGCCTTGTAAGTAATCTCCTCATCTTGTTCCCTTCCCCCACCCTCAGGCGGCTTCTCTTCTACGATCGGAAGGCTGGACATCCGCCCCTCGACGTAAGTGCCCGGCCATGCGCCGCACATGCTGAATTTATTTAGATAATAATATTATACCATCATGTTACCTCTTGGCAACCGCATCTGGGCGTCATGGTGAAGCCCTCCTTCACGAACGACGGGCCAAAGAGCCGGATGAGGCGTAGTGGTGCATGTCTGGCGACGCGAAAGCGTCGTTGTGAATACCGGCTTCCCCTTTCGCGCGCCCCTCCGTATATGATGTGGATATGGATAACATGACTGATCTCGGCATACGGATCGTACGGGCGACACCGGACATGGCCAGGTACGTGGACGGGATCCGCAGTAGCTTTGCCGTTAAGGCCCGCATCAAGGTGTCCATGTGTGGCGACAACTATGATTTCGACGTCGATTGCGTCCAGCATCCCTACATGAAGACAGAGGACTGCTGTCCCGACCGTGCGTATCTCGGCAGAGATGATGCGGCCATCTATCTTGCGTTTGCCAGAGAGACCCTGGTGGGACAGGCATGCGTCCAGGAAGACCACAACAACATGGCGCGTGTCTGGGGGCTGCGCGTCGAGCATGGGCACCGTCATCATGACATCGCCACACTGCTGATGAACTCTGTCAAGGCGTGGGCTCTTGCCCGGGGACTGCACTGGCTGCGTGCAGAAACACAGGACGTCCATGTGACGGCGTGCATGTTCTACCGTGACTACGGCTTCGTCATCGGCGGGTTCGACCGGCTCTATCTGCAGGCCACGCCAGGCAGCGAGGACGAGACCGCCATCGTCTGGTATCTTGAGGTCTGACCCCATGGGCTCTTAACGCTTGACCCGTAGGCATGGGTGTTGACCAAATTTCCCGTTCTGTCATGCTGATAGAAGCGGGAATTTCCATATCTACGGTCGAGCATGATGCAGTGTGAGGAGCACGATGGTCTTCCTTTCGCGAGAAGAAGCGGGAGCCAAACTGGCAAGTGAGGTCCGAGACCAGGGGTTGGTCTTCGACCTTTGCTGTGGAATTCCACGCGGCGGTGTCGTCGTCGGGTCTGTTGTCGCCCAGGAACTTGGGTTGCCGTTCGGCGTCCTGCTCATCCGCAAGATCCGTGCCGATGCCAACCGCGAACTTGCCGTGGGGGCTCTCGGGTACGCCGGAAACGGCAGTTTTGCCACCATCCTGGCACCTGAATCCGCGCACGAACGGCGTGAGCATCTCGAAGCTGAGATCGGGTTTGAGAAGGAACGCCTTGTCCTGTACGCAGAGCTGTTCGAGCGTTACATCCCCCAGACATGGGAACGCGGTGCACGTGTGCTGGTCGTCGACGACGGTATCGCGACCGGAGCTACCATGATTGCAGCCGCGGACGTCGTCACCAGCATGGGGTGTATCCCTACGGTAGGAACGCCAGTCGTGGACAAGGAAGTGATGCGCCAGCTCACCGAACGTGGATACCATGTTGTGGCAGTCCACGCCGCCGAATGGCTCATGGCTGTCGGCCAGTTCTATGAAGATTTTCACGAAGTCACTGACCGTGAGGCGCTCTCGTGGGCAAACCGGGCGTTTCGCCCGAGGCGGATCCGCTAGAATAGATGGGTCAGCTGGCCAGTCCCCGTGTCACGGGGACCCACCAGGTGAAGCCAAACAGCAGAGTCATGAGGATGATGCGCGACCGCGCGAAGTGGGCCGTCGCCGGAAGGCGCAGGCTGACTCGAAGTTCACTGGCGTGAAGAACCAGCAGAAGTGCAAGGACACACCAGCCCGCTGCCGCGTGACCGGTCATGTAGCCGGCAATGACAACCCCCGCGAACAGGAGCAGCGTCAGGATGCGGCAAAGCGCCCAGAACCATCGATGCATTGTCATGGTTCAGTTCATGAACGTCGCCAGCACGTTCCGCCCCTCCTGTGCCACCAACTGCCGGATCTCGGCGGGCGTAAGAGGAGGAAACGGCCATGAAACCAGATCCATCGCCTGCTCGGCTTCGGTCAGCAGGCGCGGTTCTACCAGGTGGTCGTCGGCTTGGAGAGGTACGTCGAGGCGGATGCCCTGCCTGAGCAGGCGTCGTCTGTTCTCACACTCCTGCAGCGTGGCGGCCAGGAGGGGCAGCAGGTTCCGGTTGCGCGGGCTCATCACCCTGCACCAGGTGCCGGTCAGCCGATGAAGCGCCACGTGGGGAGCGTTGGGGAAGGGCATGCAGCCGCCGACCCGTTCACGACGCCGTGCTGGCACACAGCTCGCGCAGTTGCCGACCACGAGACGCTTTCCCCGCATGTGCTCAATCTCCTCGGCCGTGTAGGCTTTGCCGTCTCGGTCGAACCACACACGTGTCCCCTCGACGACTGTGCCGGCACCAATAACGACCGTCAGTGCGAAATCTCGCCGCAGTCCCTCGAAGCGCAGCATGTCGAACGCGAACCGCGTCGTGGCCAGGCACCCTCCCCGGCACACCTTCTCCATTTGCAGAACAAGGTCTGCTGTGACGTCTGACATGCGTGCGACGTGGGGCGCGTTGGGCATCTCGTGACCGACCAGTGCGCGCACGTTGGGGAACAAGGTGTGGAACGAATCCGACATCAGGGACGCGTCAGCAGGTGCGAATGGCGTCACGGTCGGCTCGCCGACCAGCTCCACCGACGGGTCGCCGAACCCCATCTCGTTGGCAATGCGGATGAGATCGATGCTCATGGGATCGAACCCCATCATGCGCGTGGCGATACGGTCGACTTCGACGGTGTTGTCGCCGCTCACAATAACCCTGCTGTCGACTGGTTCGACCGGCGCAGGACAGTTGCCCTCGGCACCGACAATCCCGTCGATGACGACGAGGTCGGGCTTGAACAGGTACAGCATGTCCACCAGCTTCTGGTCGATAGCCCAGTTGTGGTTGCGCTGTCTGAGGTTGTAGGGAATGGTACCCATGGCGTTCTTGAATCCGAGGGTGACACCGGTGTAGAGATTGGTCTTCATCTTTGGGAGCGACACGTAGAAGGACTCCCCGGTGACGACGCCGCTGAAGATGCGGGGGATGCAGATCTCCTTCTGGACGCGGGCACGAGGCAGGATATACCGGTCGACCGGCTGTTCCTCCAGTGCCACAAGGCCGACGGCGCGGTGGCGTGCCAGGCGGTCGATGCCTGCGACGCGGAACGAGCCGCGTGTCGGCGCACCGCGCCCGGACGATTCGACGATCGTGATGTCCCGCGTGAACTGCAAAAACCACTGGACGACGGCGTCAAGGACGCGCGGGTCGGTGCTCTCGGGGTAGTCACGCTCGACCAGCCCCATGTTGTGGTACACCGTCACCAGGTTCGGCTTGATGAGAACGTGACGGCTTGCGGCCCTGTCCGAGAAATGGGCGTGCTCGTCCAGTGTGGACAGATTGTCGAAGACGGTCGTCCGGATCGCCTGCACGTCTGCCCGTTTGTCCCACGGCTCCGTGCCGTACGCACGCGGCAAGGTGACGTAGTCATGACGGTAGTCCATGTCCGGCGCGTGCGAGATGACGACCGTACTGTGCTTGTCGACCATGGCCCCGCTCCGCTACTTCATCGTGATGGCGCCTACCGGGCAGGCATCTGCGCAGAGGCCACAGCCAATGCACCGGTCTGGTAGGGTGAGGACCGGTCTGGCGTGGGGATCCCGCGGGTCCGGTGGTCCAAGGCCGAGGCAACTGACAGGGCATGCCTGGATACAGGCGATGCACGACATACACAAGGCATTGTTAACCTCAGGCCGAGGCCAGCTCTCACGCTTGAGATGGGTGCAGGTCGATCCTGTTGCGTCCTGGATGGCAGAGGCCGGGCAGATCCTCCCGCACGCGCCGCACTCGATACAAACCGCGGCGTCGATCACGTACATCGAGTGCAGGTGCCCTTTGATGGCGGTGACAGGGCAGATGCGTGCGCACAGGCTGCACCCGATGCATTTTTCATTGATACGATAGGCCATGTCTGCTCCTAGACTGATGTTGGCGCGTCGCCGGCGACGGCAGCAATATCCTGGTGGATGCCCAGCTTCTGCAGTGTCTGGGCGGTGGGAATGCCTGTGTCCGGGTCCCAGCCCATGAGCTCCCAGTAGTCGTGCATGAGAGCTGTCAACGGCACGGACCTTCCCCGGTTGGCGCCCTGCTCAAGAGGTGGGTGACCGGTCGCCCGGGGGCTGATGGTCAGGGAACGCGGGTCAATGCCTTCGCGCACGTTGAACAGCTGCCGGATGGTCTGGATCCGCTTTCCTACCTCCATGTACTCCTCTGGTGTCATGTGCCAGCCAGTCGCAGCATTTAGCCACTCGAACACGGGGATGTGGTCGACCCCCATCATGGCTCCAAACATGCACAGTCCAGCCCCGTTGAAGAGCTGGGTGAAGCAGCTGTTGGCGACTCCTATTGCAGCCTGCGTGGCATCAGCACGGTATTTGCCCGCCTTCGTCGACAATGGGCGTGGCCTCGGCAATCCGGCAACGCGCGTCCACAGGTGATACATGTCGTAGTAGACCTGGCATCCGGTCGTGTGGCGTCCAGGGGTCGGCTCTACGCTCGCGTGCAGGGCATAGCCCGGGTCCAGACGCGGGTCGTGCATGGCGATCTCCTGGCCGCCTGCCTGAATCGCAAAGGATTCTGAATCATGTCCGAAGTGGCGTGCAGCGCGCAGGGAACCATCCGCCAGCAGGCCGCCGATACCCTCACGGGTGATCATGAGCTCCACGAGGCGCTGGACGACGGCCGGATCGCCCCAGTGCAGTGCAAGCCCGTCGGTGTCGGTGGACGTGATGACACCCTTCTCCCACGCTTCCATGGCCCACGCGATCGTACCTCCCGCGGAGATCGTGTCCATCCCGGCCCGGTTCAGCTGGTCGTTGACTGCGTAGATGGTATCCAGGTCAGAGCACATGAGCAGCGCGCTGAACGCCGCGATCGTCTCGTATTCCGGCCTGTGCGTTTCCCCGCCCTGCCACTCGCACATGCCGCCGCATCCAAGGGGGCAGGAGTAGCAGTGGTACTTGCGCTGTTCGCGTGCCAGGACACGGTCTGGATCGATGGCATCGGACAGCTTCCTGTAGTAGTCTTTCTCGCTTCCAGACCAGTTGCGTACGGGCGTGTCACCCCATTCCACCGACGCCTGGTCCATGCCGCACGTGCCCCACTTGCGAAAGAGGGGGAGGGACAGACGACCGTCCATGCGAACGGTAGCAGGCAGGTGGCGCAGGAGCGCTCCCAGCAGCGGCATGACGCGCCCTGAAGGCAGCGGGATGCCGTGCGTTGCGATGTGGGCGCACGGGCGGCTCAGCCGCACCATTTCCTGGGGATCCTCGCTCCCCATGGGACGCGAGCCGGACAGTACGACGGCCTTGAGCATCTTGGACCCCATGACCGCTCCCAGACCCGAGCGGGCAGCCATGCGGCCGCCGTCGTTGCTGATGCCCGCGATGAGGGACAGGCGCTCACCGGCCGGACCGATGCACGCGACGGACGGTTCGCGGCCTCCGTCGGCCAGCTTCTTCAAAACCTCTTCAGTCTCGATGGCATCCTTGCCCCACAGGTCTGTCGCGTCGTGCAGCTGCGGGCCGTGGTTGTCCACATAAAGATAGACAGGATGGTCGCTGGCGCCCGTAACAAAGATACCGTCATAGCCGCACTGTTTGATGGCCGGAGACAGCGTTCCACCACAGTTGGCGTCACCCCATGTCCCCGTCAGCGGTGACTTGGCGGCCACCATCCATCGTCCAGTGAACAGGCTGCCGGAACCGGTCAGGAGGCCCGAGACAAAGGCCAGGATGTTGTCAGGACCGAGAGGGTCAGTACCTGCGGGGATACGTTCGTACAGAACGGACGCGGCAAGGCCGAGTCCACTCAGGTACATACGGTGGACCGACTCCGGCAGCTCCTCATTGGTGAAGGTACCCGTTGTCAGACTGACCCACAGGATGCGACCGCGGTATGGTTTCATGTGTCCATCCTCCTGATGGTACGGTATGTTTTCGCCCGCTGACCAGCCCCGGTTCTGCGACCAGGACCGCTGTCAGCGCTGCAGTCCCGTCGTGTGCGGTGCCAGGACTGACAGGAGCACGATGGCAGTTGCCTCGATGATGCCCGTCAGAGAGAGTGTGACGAGGGCCACGTTGAGGGAACGCCACCGGTCAGGTAGATAGGCGATCAGGATGAGGATGGCGAACAGCAAGGTCTGAGCAATGAGGAACATCTCGATCAGCCACAGAGGGCCACGCCATGGCAGTGCGCCCGTATCGCGCACCCATACGAACAGCGCATAGAGTCCGATGCCAAGAACGCCGTTCAGAGTAGAGACGAACAGAGCCTTGCCAAAGGATGGCTGTTTGCTGTAGCACCACCGCGATGCCAGCCAGAGCGTGAGCGCCATGAACAGAGCGTCCGCCACGCGCGCTGGTACGGTCATGAGCCAGGTGTCGGAAAGCAGCCAGGAGAGCAGCATGGCAATGTCGCCGGGGTTTCTATCTTCCGAAGACACTCATCAGCATGGCCACAAGGATGAACACGACCCAGATGATGACGCCAACCAACGCTACTCTCTTCTGTGCTTCGGTCTGCTGGGTGTTCCCACGCCGGCCCGTCCACGAGACCTGCGATGGCGTGCGACTCTGGAGATTTCCGTCCCGGTTTGGAGCACGCTGCGCCATTGAGTTTGACAGTGATTGCAGGAATGCGGGAAGTGGCACCCCAGCTTGCTGATATCTGTTGTTGGTTCCCGTCTGCATGTCGCCCGGATCAGCCTGGTTTGGCGTGATCTTGTGCGCGAGGATGAACGCGATCTCCTCGCTAGTCCGCGGTGGTGCGGCATAGTCGACGACCGCACTATAGTTTCCCGGTTGGTCACGGTCATATCTCGAATAGATGGGTCCTCGTTCCTTGTTGAGTTCCACAGCTGTCATCTCCTTTGTCACGTCAGTCCGTCGGCGCCGTAGCGATTCTGCTCTTCTATTCTATCACGTTGTCGATTTTGCGTCATGTCTTCCGGTGCTCTGCAGATTCCGTCCGGTCAATCCTGGTGGCGCTCCGCCAAGTACCGTCCAAGTTCAACGGCATCCTGGGACGTGAACGGATCGACGTCTGCATTCGGGATGCCATAGTACGCCGTGAACGTGGCTGCTGCCAGTTGGTCGAGCGGTGCCGGCCATGCCGCATACGCGGACTCGACGACCCTTTGCTGCGCGCCGTCTGCGGTGGTCAGCAGGTCCAGCAGGTTGAGGCGAAACATGGTCATCGGGCCTGTATAGGAGAGCATGAGGCCGGCAGGGACCAGCCAGCGGAGAGCGTCATCCAGCCTGATGACCTGCTCGGGCATTGTCCCGGCCGGGCGGCGCGCCAAGCGGTCACGCAGGACAGCCATCACCCCGAAGACGGTGCCCGTCAGCAACAGACTGCCGGTGAGTGCGATCGTGCTCTGGACGCGAGGAGCCATGTCGGCAGAGCCGGGCAGCAGGCTGATTCCATAGAGGATGCCAAGGTACAGCAGGATGGCATACGCGGCGGCCCCCGCGATCTGGGTAGGGTCGAATGCAGCAGGTCTGCCCTGTAACTGTGCAGTGGGAGGCTTTAGTCTGACCTCTGTCGGTCGCGGGGTCATACCGTCCTGAGCAGCATTCGGCTCCTGACTCATGGTCTCTCCCATACTGTCATCTCAGGCTGTGGGTATCCCTACCTCTTGGCTGCGCGCCAGAGCGTGGCAATTCGTTCTTCTTCTTCAGGCGTAAGCTTGTAGTTGGTGAGGTGCGGTGACTGGACGACGTGCATGTTCCACAGCTCCGCGTCCTGCAACAGGACCGTCCGTGTCAGGCATCCTTGTTCAGGGGTCAGGCGGACGTCGTCAAGGGTGATGTCGACTGAGGGGACCGTCGGGCCAGGTTGGTGGCTCACCCATGATTTCTTGCCCTCGTCGGGGGTGACACGGGCCTCCGTCGTCAGGACCCCGTGCGCGACGATACCGGCCGTCCCCGGCTGGTTGCCGTCCAAGCGCCAGATGTATACCTCGTCGTCCGGGTAGACCTCCTCAGCAGCGCTTTTCTGGCGCACGTGCCATGAGACCTCGGTGTAGTTGCGAAGATAATCATCGAAGGCGGGAAAATCTTTGGGACTTCCCTGAAACAGCCAAGTTGGCATATCGCACCTCCCATGTCTGTGCTTGACAGTACTGTACGCCATCCTCATCGCGCATCAAGAGAGACGTCGGCACAATCGACAGAGCGACCCTCCCACCGCGGCTACAGGTCGCGTACCCTTCGTGCCTCCCACACTTGTTCCAGCCGCAGCTCCTCGATCGCCGTCACCTTGTAGTTGGTCACACTGGGTATGCTGATGACCTGCAGGTTCCGCAGGATGGCGTCTTGCATGATGTCCGATCTGAGCAGGCAGCCCGAGCGCGAGGTCAGGCGGACGTCATCCAGCCTGATGAGGACGGTCGGGATGGAGATGGAGGGCTTCTTGCGCAGCCACGTAACGAAGTCGGTGTCGGGACGTATGATGGCCGGCCATCCGATCGCCAGATGTAGACGGGGTCGCCCATATGCATCTCGGGAATCAGCAGTTGCTGGTGGACGTACCACCTGATGTCGCGGTGCGCCTGCAGGTACGCGTTGACGTCGAAGTCCCTCGGGTTGCCCCGAAACAGCCATGTCGCCATCTGCTACCTCCTGGTCACTATTTCTACTGTACAGTCTATGCTGTCAATGGTTGTGTGCAAGGGAAGAAGTTCCTGTGCCGCAAGGGAGTACTGCTTGGATAGGTCGTGGGGTTGGCGGCAGACACACTCATGGAAAACCCCCGCACGAGGCGGGGGTTTCTTCGAGACAGGGTGTTACGGACTCTAGAACAGATAGGTGACGCTGACGCTGATCAGGACGTCCGTGGTCCCGGCTTCGACAGGGGCGGGCGCGCTGTCCTGGGCGACTGCCATGTCATTCCTGTAGATCGGGTACGGGGTGTAGGTGTTCTCATTCACGACGACCGTCTGGACCGACAGGATGGTCTTGCCGGCTGCCTTGGCGACGACATCTGCTCTCTTGCGGGCACTGGTCATGGCCAGGTCGAGGGCGGCGAGCTTGGTCTGCTCGAGTGTCGCGTCGTCGACTTCGAAGGAGATGCCGTCGACGGTGTTGGCGCCATTGTCGGCGATGAGACTCACGGTCTTGCCGGCGTCCTTGATCGCACGAACTGTGACCATCATATTGTGGTTCATGTCGTAGCCATCCTGGATGTTCTTCTCGTTGGTCTTGTCCCATACCCATCTGGGCTGAAGGCTGTATCCGGTGGTCTGGATGTCGTCTTCGCTGATGCCTGCGGCCTTGAGGGCAGCGGTAATCTTGGCCATGATGGCGTCGTTCGCGGTCTGGGCGCCATTTGCCGTGTCGTTGTGGGTGAAGACACCGAAGTTGATGCGCGCGATGGTGGGCTTGACCGTGACCTTGCCGGTACCGGTGACGCTGACGGTGGGGACGACGGTCGACGTGTCAGCTTTGACGAGTTGTCTGGCACCAACGGCCGGTGAGAAGGCGATGGCGGCTGCAATGGCAACGATCGCAATGGACTGCAGAGCAATGAATGCAACTCTCTTCTTCATGATATACCTCCTGTACTGCAACATCAGAATGTGCCTGCCTTCATTCGGCAAGTCGCGTTTCATGTTCACTGCTAGGACGACCGGCGTGCCAAGGGAGTTCCCGTTGTCGGTGAAGTTTCGCGCCCCCACGCAACGCAAAACCCCCGCACGAGGCGGGGGGGGGGTTCTCTTCGGGACGGTCTGCTGGAGACTCTAGAACAGATAGGTGACGCTGACACTCATCAGGATGTCCATGGTCCCGGCTTCCACAGGGGCTGCGCCGGCTCCTGAGACTGCCGTGTCGGCTGCCTTGTACATCGGATACGCTATGTAGCTGTTCTCATTCACATTGACCGTCTGGACCGACGTGATGGTCCGGCCGGCTGCCTTGGCGACGACATCGGCTCTCTTGCGAGCGTTGGCCATGGCGAGGTCGAGGGCGGCGAGCTTGGTCTGCTCGAGCGTCGTATCGTCGACGTCAAAGGAGACGCCATCGACCGTGTTGGCGCCATTGTCGGCGATGAGACTCACGGTCTTGCCGGCGTCCTTGATGGCACGGACGGTGACGGTCACGTTATGGTTCATGTCGTAGCCGCTCTGGATGTTCTTCTCATTGGTCTTATCCCACACCCATCTGGGCTGGAGGCTGTAGCTGGTGGTCTGGATGTCGTCTTCGCTGATGCCTGCGGCCTTGAGGGCGGCGGTGATTTTGGCCATGACAGCGTCGTTCGCAGTCTGGGCGCCATTTGCCGTCTCGTTGTGGGTGAAGACGCCAAAGCTAATACGCGCGATGGTGGGCTTGACCGTGATCTTGCCGGTGCCGGTCACGCTGACTGATGGTGTCGGAACAGTGGTCGTCGTGTCAGCCTTGACAGACTGCCTTGCGGCGATGGCCGGCGAGAAAGCGATGACGGCCGCAATGGCCACGATGGCGATGGACTGCAGTGCTACAAAAGCAAATCTCTTCTTCATGGCATACCTCCTGTAGTACACAAACAAAGTGTGCGCCTGCCTTCGTTCGGCCGGTCGCGTTTCATGTTCACTGCTAGGACGACCTGTGTGCCCGGGAAGTTCCCGGATTCTGTGAGACTGTGCCCAGGAGCGGCAGTGTTTTCCTGTTCAGCCTGTCGCCCTCTTGACCCCATGGACCTTGATACTTGCGACCGAGTGGAGCAGGTCGTCGATACGGGATTCGTCCGTGCCGACACATCGCTCTGTCACTTCATGTACTTCCGGGTCATCCAGATCGACCGCGGCATAAGACTCGTCGACGACACGCACGTCTTCGAAGCCCGCGCCGCGTATGATCGCCAGGTACTGGTCCTTCAGGATAGCCCCTGCGACACAGCCAACGTACGCCTCGACCGACGTCCGCACCTCTTCGGGCAACTCCTTCAGGAGGACCAGGTCCGAGACCATGAACCGTCCGCCGGGTCGCAGGACCCTGTGAAGTTCCCTGAACACGTTCTCCTTGTCTGGCACAAGGTTGATGACGCAATTCGAGATGGCGACATCGATCGAGTTATCGGGTAGGGGCAGTGCCTCGATGTCTCCCAGCAGGAACTCGACGTTGTCGAAGTTGCCTGCCTTCGCGTTGGCTGTCGCCTTGGCGATCATTTCCGGCGTCATGTCCACGCCGATGACCTTGCCGGTCTTTCCGACCTTGCGGGCGGCAAGGAAGCTGTCAAACCCTGCGCCGGATCCCAGGTCGAGGACGACGTCCCCTTCCTTCAGGGTCGAGAATGCCAAGGGGTTGCCACAGCCGAGGCCAAGGTTTGCGCCCTCCGGGACCGCTGCAAGGTCCGCATCCGAATACCCGACACCCTTGCTGATGCTGCTGACGGCTTCCTCCGGCATGGGGCGGCATCCGCACCCGCATCCCGAAGCAGCACCTGCGGCGATCTTCCCGTACTTGTCCTTGACGATCTCCTTGATCTTCCTGTCGGCAGGCAGCTTACTCATTTCTCCTCCTTGTCGTCCGTCCATACCGTTCGTATCGCTGGTTCCACGAGACCCTTGACCATCTGGCCGAAATCGTCTTCCTTGAAGAGCGTCATGCAACAGACCCTTCCATTCTTCATGGAGGTAGTCGGTGTACCGAGTATACTACAATAGATTTTTTGAGGACGCGATTGATTCTTGCGTCGCATGAAGGTTCGCGGATGATAGGAGGTACCCCATGCTACATAGACGAAGCATTTCCACTCTCATTGCCTTAGCCATGTTTGTCACGTTGTTCGCTGGGTGTGCCGCCAAGACGACACCGACTCCCACGCCCAGCCCGTCGACGGGTGGTAACACCATCACCGTCACGGCAGCGGGGATGGCATTTGACACCAGCGCGATTACCGTGTCCGCGGGTGCGCATGTCACGATCACATTCATTAACAACGACAGCGGTGTCCCGCACAATATTGCCTTCTACACGTCGTCCTCGGCGGCGACCGTCATCTACAAAGGAGCAAGGACGACAGGCGTGTCGACCGTCACCTACACGTTCGACGCACCTGCGACACCGGGGACCTACTTCTTCCGGTGTGACGTGCACCCGAGCACGATGACAGGAGAATTCATCGTCAAATAGGAGCCGAGAACACAAGCAGGCACAGGGCCTGCGCCGGCTAGTGGCCAGCCCTGCTCGTCGTGCGCTCGTACTGGGCACCGCACATGTAGCAGCGCCGATTGTGAACGCAGACGGGAGCGCCGCACGAGGGGCAGACCCAACGGGTATTCTCGATGGCCATGAACCGGTCGAGTCCCATCTCTCGGATGTGGTCCAGGTTCTCCAGCATGCTCATGCCATACTTGGTCTGGTAGCGGAGGTCCAGCTGGCGCAGTCGTCGGCACGGATACTTGGCGCAGTCGAAGCAGAAGGTGGCGCCCTCGTTCTTCTCTGCACACATCTTGATACTGCAGACGCTGCAGTGGTTCTGTTTGGGTCCTTCTGTGGCCAGGCACCCGGAGCATCGGTTCCTGTCGCGCAGGTGGGCTGCACAGACCCCGCAGTTCATGCCGCACGGTGCCATCATCGAAGTGGGAATGCTGGTCGTGCGCTTCAGGTCATCTTCACTTCGTGTCGGGCACGCCAAAGTACACCTCCACTGTCGACTCGAGCCGGACGACACCATCATGACTCAACTTCTCATTCCACTCGTTGATCACGTCGCGCGCCTTGGCGTTGTAGTTGCTGTGGGCGTCCTTCACCAGCACGACGTCATAACCCAGCTCGTGCGCACCGTTGCACGTGGCCTGGACACAGTTCTGGGTCAAGAGGCCTGCCACCACGACGCGGCGCACGTGCAGGGCGTCCAGCTCCGGCTTGAGCGGCGTGTCCTCGAAGGCGTTGCCGTGATGCTTGCGGATGAAGTTGTCCGACTTCAGCGGGATGAACGCCGGATGCAGCTTCCACCCATCTGTCCCCTCCACCAGCGTCTTCTCGGTGGAATGCTGGACCCAGAACACCGGCACATGGGCAGCATGAGCCTTATCCGCCAGCAAACGGATGTTCGCCAGCAGCCTGTCCTCATCATAGATGGGAAGGCTCTTCTGGAACAGCTCCCTCTGCACGTCGATGATCAGCAGAGCAGGTTTGCCACCCATCACGCCTGTGTTCACAACTGCGGCCGGTATCTCCGCTGGTTTCGCTGCAGGCGTCTCACCGGACCAGACCTTCGTCCCCCTGCGGATGCCTGTCAGGGCCCATCGATAGTGGGCGCCGGCACACGAGTCGACGTAAGAAGCCAATGTGTTGGTACCGATCCAGGCGTAGCGCCCGGGCGTGAAGAGCTCCTCCTCGGACAGTGATGCGACCACGTCCAGCATGTGCCTGTGCGATGCATCCAGCTGACTCCTGACGTCGTCCAGTGCCGCGTCCTGGCACCGCTCATAGATGGCCTGGTTCAGCGCAGGCAGCTGATTCCAGTCGTACCCCTCGGCTGGGACGGCCGGCGTCTCGCCGCGCAGCCCCGCCTCATACCAGCCCATCAACATCGTCTGCCACTCCAACAGGTGTACCAGGATATCCTTGATGGACCAGGCGCCGATGACTCCCGGCCGAACCATCTCCTCCGGCGTGAACGAGGCGACCTGACGCCCCAGTGCCTCGTACTTCTTCTGAGCCTCATCCAGCAGTTGCTGTTTGTTGGTCGGAATTGGCATCGCTACCTCCTTGCGTGTTGATTCGTGTATCTGTCACGGCTGTCTACTTTATAATACACCACATCGCATGTTCCTCCTCATCGCGGTGCCTGGCATATCTACGCTCAACCACCTCAGCTCCCGTTCAACAGTAAACTTGACAATGCGCAGGGGCCAGAGTAGGCTGAATGCACGCGCAGTGCAGGCTGCATGGATGATCCAAGGGTTGTGCACCGTCGCCGTGTGCAAGCTTGAGGACATTCGCTCTGCGGGAGGAACGAAATGAACAGCACCGACCAGTCCCCTTCATGGCCGACAGCCGACAAGCAAGCATTCGACCGCCTGCTCCGGACCAGGTGGAGAATCCCGTTTGCCGGGTTCCTGCTCGGCCTCATGGGAGGTCTCTCCTATACGTGGGGCGTCTACATCAACCCCTTGGTGGAGAGGTTTGGCTGGACGACGGCAATGTCGGCTCTCCCCTATTCCGTGTTCATGGTCGTCTTTGCCCTGTTCATGGTGCCTGCGGGCAGATTGCAGGACAAGTTGGGTCCCAGGCGGGTCGCTTCCGCCGGCGCCATCCTGTTCCTTGCCTCCTATGGACTGGCGGCCCTGGTTGGTCGTCTTCCTCAGCTCTGGTGGCTGGTCCTGACCTATGGCGTCATCGGGGGCGCCGCCTGCGCGCTGACGTATTCGAGCGTGTCTCCTCCCGCCCGCAAGTGGTATCCCGACAGGCCAGGGCTTGCCGTCGCAGTTGCCGTCATGGGGTTTGGGCTTGGAGCGCTGTTCTTCGCTCCTATCAAGGCGGCGATCCTGATTCCCCGACTAGGGGTCGAGGGGACCCTCCTGGTCGATGCCATTATGGCCTCCGTCGTGTCGCTGTTTGCCGCCGCGCTGATGCGCAATCCTCCCACGGGATGGGCGCCTCCCGTGTCTGTGGCGAGGAAGGTCGTGGCAGTCCGAAGGGAGGCTTTGCCGGGAGAGGAGCTGCGAAGCCCGGTATTCTGGGTCCTGTGGTCGACAATGGCCCTGGTGGTGGCCGGCGGGCAGTTGAGCATCGGGCTTATCCCATCCTATGGCAAGCTGGTGCTGGGCCTTACGCCCACGAAAGCTGCGCTGGCAACCTCGGCATTCGCCGCGTTCAACGGGTTCGGTCGACCCCTCGCCGGTTATCTTGGTGACAGGTTTGGAGCTATGCGCGTCATGATTCTCACCTGCGTGCTCCAGTCTGTCACGTTCCTGCTGTTCCGCGTCATCGCGACGAGCCAGCTCACGTTGTACGTGGCGGCTGCGTGTCTCGGCTGGGGGTTCGCTGCCACGCTGGCCTTGTTTCCAACGTTGACGTCCATCTGTTTTGGCGTCGAGCACCTTGGAGTCAACTTTGGGTTTGTGTTCACCGCCTTTGCTCTCGGCGCCTTCGCACCGACCGTCGGTTCACTGGTCTATGACGCCACGGGCACGTACACGCCGGTGTTCATGGCAGCCGGAGTGCTGGCGGCAGCAGGGCTGGTCCTGAGCGTCGTCCTCCACCGCAAGTACGGGCTGGCTTGAGGCGCCCCGGCTTCCCTGGGATGCGCTTGCAAAAGGGGCCCAAGCGTCTAAAGTACACCGTGAACGTGTTCTCTGAGACGCTGAAGGCGAGAAACACAGTTGTACAATCGGTGAAAGCGAGGCGAACATGAAGATTCTGGCTATCAATCCTGGTTCGACATCAACCAAGCTGGGCCTTTTTGATGATAACAAGCCACTGTACAAGGAGTCAATCTCCCATCATGTCGAGGAACTGTCAAAGTTCTCTACGTCATTTGACCAG
>JAPLGH010000165.1 GCA_026390285.1 Caldisericota bacterium | reverse complement strand
ACCGGGCTTACTGCGAGCAATACGACAAACGGTTATTGTCTTTCTTCAATGTGAACACACCGGACGATCTCATTATGGCACGGCTGATGATGCGTGCGGGTGAAAAGTCGATAGAGGAGGAACGGGTATGCGGATGAACCTAGAAGATCGATTGAACGAGAACCCAGAGCTGAAGAAGCAGTTTGATGAACTTGACGCGTACATCGATGAGAAAGCAAGTCAACAGGGCAGTCTCATCAACGTCATGCACCGCGCCCAGGAGATTTTCGGCTATCTCCCGGATGATGTGCTCTACTATGTAGCGAAAAGGCTCAATGTGCCACGCTCGACCGTGTATGGCGTTGTGACGTTTTACCACTTCTTCAGCCGCGTTCCAAAGGGACGACACACCGTGAGCGTGTGTCTGGGGACCGCCTGCTACGTCCGTGGTGGCAGCACTGTGTATGACAGGGTGATGAAGACGCTGGGCATCAAGGCAGGGGAGACGTCACAGGACAGGCGTTTCACGCTCGACCTGGTGCGCTGTGTGGGGGCTTGTGGCCTTGCTCCTGTTGTTGTCATCGATAAAGATACGTATGGTCGCATGACGCCGGACAAAGTCGTCACGTTACTGAACAAATACGCATAACCCTGGAAACAGAGGAGGAGACGATGAAGTCACTCGAAGAACTCAAGCGCATCAAGGAGCAGACCCTCAAGGCTATGGACCTTCGCCAGGCCAAGGACCGGGGCAAGGTCGTTGTCGCTATGGGGACCTGCGGAATTGCTGCGGGAGCCAAGGACACTCTCATGGCTGTCATTGAAGAACTTGAAAAAGCGAATATCCATGATGTCCAGGTTGTGCAGTCTGGCTGCATGGGTCTTTGTGATCGGGAACCGACGATTGAAGTATCGATGAAAGACCAGCCCAGCGTCATCTATGGAGATGTCGACGATGCTAATGCACGCCGAATCGTCCACGAGCACATCCAGGGCGGGCAGGTCGTGGCTGAACTGGTCATCAGGCGGGGGAACATCTAGCCGGAAAGGGAGACGGGAAAACGCAATGATACGAAATCAGTTGTTGATCTGTGCGGGTGGCGCCTGTATCACAAGTGGTGAAAAGAGCGTCAAGGACGCGCTAGTCGAAGAGTTGGCCAGGAACGGCATCCAGGATGAGGTTCAGATCATCGAGACAGGTTGCATGGGAGCGTGCGACCTGGGTCCGATTGTTGTCGTCTATCCTGAAGGGACGTTCTACCAGAAGGTCAATGTGCAGAATGCGGGCCTCATTGTCAGTGAGCATCTCGTCAAGGGGCGCACTGTACCTGAGTTGCTGTATCACGGACCCACGAGCGAAAAGAAAGCTCAGACAAGCGAGGAGATACCGTTCTACACACGTCAGGTGAAGCGGGTGCTGCGCAATTGCGGTGTGATAGATCCGCTTTCGATTGAAGAATACATCGCCCGAGATGGATATTTCGGTCTTGGCAAAGCGTTGGAGATGGGTCCGGACGAGATTATCAAGACTGTACAGGATTCGGGACTACGCGGGCGTGGCGGAGCCGGATTCCCCACGGGCATCAAGTGGAAGGCTACGAAAGACGCGACAGGCTCGCCAAAGTACGTCGTGTGCAATGGTGACGAAGGAGATCCAGGTGCTTTCATGGACCGCAGCGTTCTTGAAGGTGACCCCCATTCGGTTATCGAGGCAATGGTCATCGCAGGATTCGCCGTCGGTGCTGCAACGGGCTATGTGTATGTGCGTGCAGAGTACCCCCTCGCCATAGAGCGTCTGGACTATGCTCTTAAGAAAGCACGCGAATACGGTTTCCTCGGCAAGAATATCCTGAACAGTGGGTTTGATTTCGACATCGAGATTCGCATCGGCGCAGGAGCATTTGTCTGCGGCGAGGAGACTGCATTGCTCCGGTCCATTGAGGGGAAGAGAGGAATCCCCAGCCTGAAGCCTCCATTTCCGGCTCAGGCAGGCCTGTGGGGCAAGCCGACGCTCATCAACAACGTAGAGACGTATGCCAACATCGCGCCCATTCTTATCAATGGAGCAGACTGGTTCCGCAGTGTCGGAACGTCGAAGAGTCCCGGCACCAAGGTCTTCGCTCTGGTCGGGAAGGTCCAGAACACAGGACTCGTCGAGGTGCCCATGGGCACGACGCTCCGTGAGCTAGTCTTTGACATCGGTGGCGGAATCCGTGACGGCAAGAAGTTCAAGGGCGCCCAGACAGGAGGACCTTCCGGTGGTGTCATTACCGCTGACTATCTGGATATGCCCATCGATTTCGATACGGTCAAGGAGATTGGGACGATCATGGGTTCCGGTGGTCTTGTCATCCTCGACGAGGACAACTGCATGGTCGATGTGGCCAAGTTCTACCTTGAGTTCATTGTTGACGAGTCCTGTGGCAAGTGTACTCCTTGTCGCGAGGGCACGAGACAGATGTATCGGATCATGGAACGCATCTGTGATGGCAAGGGTCGTGGTGGCGACGTCGAGAAATTGAAGAGCCTGGGGAAGGTCATCCAGCTCACTTCACTCTGTGGATTGGGGCAGACAGCTCCCAATCCCGTTCTTTCCACTATTCGCTTTTTTGAAGATGAGTACCGCGCGCATATTGAGGACAAGAAATGTCCGGCACATGTCTGCAAGCATCTGCTCACCTACAGCATCAATCCGGACAAGTGTGTTGGTTGTACTGCGTGCGCACGTCAGTGCCCCGTTCAGGCCATTGGCGGCCAAGTGAAGAAGGTCCACGTTATTGATCAGGCCACATGCATCAAATGTGGGGCGTGCTACGAAGTCTGTCGTTTTGATGCCATTCTCAAAGAGTAATTCACCCAGAAGGAGATTAGGATGAGCGAGAAATTGATAAGCGTTAAGATCGACGGGAAGGACTATCAGCTTCCTTCGGGAATGACAATCCTGGATGCCTGCAAGAACACGGGATATGATGTCCCCACTCTCTGTTACCTGGAAGGCATTGCGGAGGAGGGCGCTTGCGGAATGTGCGTCGTCGAGGTCAAGAAAGCCAGAACCCTTCAAAGGGCCTGCGTGACCAAGATCACCGACGGTATGGAGATTACGACGGATTCTCCCGGCATTCATGACGCACGGCAGACAAATCTCGAACTCGCACTTGCACATCACCCTCTGGACTGCATGACCTGCGATGCAGACGGAGATTGTGAGCTGCAGGAGCTTGCGTATCAGTTCGGCATCAAGAAGAGCGAATTCCTCGTTGAGAAAGAGGCATTTGAGGCTCAGAAGGAAACGTCCTGGGATACGAATCCATTTATCCAGTTTGACCCGCAGAAGTGTATCCTTTGCAGGCGTTGCGTGGACTCGTGCGAGAACCAGGCGCTGGTCGAAGCGATTGGTGTAGCAATGAGAGGTTCCAGGTCTGTCGTCTCTACACCGTTCAATGTTCCTCTTGAGCAGACTGACTGTCAGTTCTGCGGTGCATGCGTACAGGCTTGCCCCGTTGGAGCACTTGTAGAAAAGCCTCGCGTTGGCAAGGGCAAGATCTTCAACCTCGAGAAGACCGACACCGTCTGCGCCTATTGTGGAACGGGATGCAACATAACTCTGTACAAGGACAAGAAGAACGATCTGGTCATGGCAAGAGGAATTGACGATGCCTTGCCCAATAAGGGAAGACTGTGTGTCAAGGGACGCTATGGCTACGAGTACGTGAACAGCAAGGAAAGACTCACAAAACCCCTCATCAAGGAAAACGGGAAGTTCAGGGAGGCCACATGGGAAGAGGCCATTGCATACACGGCAACGAAGCTTCAGGAGATCAAGGACAAGTATGGACCTGATGCCATTGGTGTGCTTGGCTCCTCTAGATGCACAAATGAGGACAACTTCGGTGTGCAGAAGTTCGCCCGAGCCGTCATTGGCACGAACAACGTGGACAATTGCGCGAGACTATGCCATGCCTCCACCATCGCGGGGCTGGGCAAGGCGCTTGGCGCGGCAGCAGCAACGAATCCGGTCGACGACATCAAGAATGTGGATGTGATGTTTGTCATCGGCTCGAACATGACGGAGACCCACCCCGTGATTGCGCAGTTTGTGAAAGAGAACAAGAAGAAGCGTGGTGCAAAGCTTATCGTCTGTGACCCACGAAAGACCGACCTTGCAAAGGTCGCTGATATCTACATTCAGCACTTCCCTGGCACCGACGTTGCACTTCTCAACGGCCTGATGAAGGTCATGGTGGACAAGGGACTTGTCAACAAGGAGTTCATCGAGGCGCATACTGAAGGTTATGAGGAGTTCGTCAAGGTTGTTTCGAAGTATGAGCTTGACATGGTCTCCCGACTGACACGTGTCGACAAGGCACTGATCGAGGAAGCTGCCATGGTGTATGCTTCCGCCCTAAATGCCACGATTTTCTACACGATGGGCATCACCCAGCATTCGGTTGGTACGGACAACGTCCTCAGCATCGCGAACCTTGCTCTTGTCACGGGGCACATTGGAAGAGAGGGAAACGGTATCAATCCGCTGAGGGGACAGGCAAACGTTCAGGGATCCTGTGATATGGGAGCTCTTCCCGATGTCTATCCAGGTTACCAGAAAGTGGCCGATCCTGCCGCCAGAGAGAAATTCGAAAAAGCATGGGGTGTCAGGCTTTCCGACAAGCCTGGGCTTCCCGTGACCGAATTCGGGGAGGCAGCGCTCGCAGGGCATCTCAAGGCCATCTATTCGATGGGAGAAAACCCGCTCATGACAGAACCCGATATCACTCACGTGAGGAAGGGACTGGAGGCACTCGATTTCCTGGCTGTTCAGGAAATCTTCCTTTCGGAGACCGCAGAGCTTGCAGATGTCGTTTTTCCATCCGCAGCAGCATACGAAAAGGAAGGAACGTTTACAAACACAGAACGAAGAGTCCAGCTGCTCAGACCTGCTCGAGAGATGCCAGACGATGCAAAACTCGACTGGGAGATCGTTTCGCTCGTAGCAACAAAGATGGGCTACTCCATGACATACAGGAATGCCGCGGCAATCATGGATGAGATCGCAAGCCTCACGCCATCATACGCCGGTATCCACCATTGGCGTCTTGAGAAGGGGGGACTGCAGTGGCCCTGCCCCAGTGACGACCATGCCGGAACGAAGATCCTTCACTACGGTGGAGTCTTCAAGAGACCGAGCGGGAAAGCGCTCATCAGTCCAGTCGAGTATATCGAGGCAAAGGAGCTTCCGGACAAGGACTATCCGATCCTTCTTACCACAGGAAGAATCTTGTATCACTACCACTCTGGACAGGAATCCAGAAGAGTCAAAGTACTCGACACGTTCGTTCCGAGAAACTATGTCGAGATCAGCAGGGAAGATGCGGAGGCGCTTCGTCTCGAGCACGGCGAAACGGTGAGGGATTCGACCAGAAGAGGCAGCATCGACGTCGAAGCAAGAATTTCTGAAAAGCCGATGCAGGGAGTAGTCTTCATCAGTTTACATTTCCGTGAGGCAAGTGCGAATCTCTTGACAAATGCGGCTCTTGACCCGGTGGCCAAGATACCCGAATTCAAAGTTGCAGCATGCAGGATTGACAAGATCTGAACTGGGAGGAACAAAAATGGATCTACCGATGTTTACACCGCCTCAAATTGCCGAGAAGCTGGGAGATGTTTGTCAGGGCAAGTGCAGAACGCCCATGAAGAAATTCTTTGTCCTCGCGATTCTAGCGGGTGCCTTCATTGCATTTGGTGCACAGCTGTCGATCATTGTCGGTTCCGACGCAACCCTCGGGTTCGGCTTCACCAAGTTCATTGCTGGAGCCGTGTTCAGTGTGGGACTCATGCTCGTCGTGGTTGCAGGGGCCGAGCTTTTCACGGGTGACAACCTGATTGTCATCTCGGCCCTAGAGAAGAAAGTTCGTTGGGGAGAACTGCTGAAGACATGGATTGCAGTCTACCTTGGCAACCTGGTCGGCTCTGTCCTGATCGCTCTTCTTCTGTACTGGTCGGGTCTATGGAGCATGAATGGCAACCTCGTTGGTGCCGCTGCGCTGAAGATCGCGGGAACAAAGGTCGGTCTTACGTTCGTTCAGGGACTTGTCAGGGGCATTCTCTGCAACTGGCTTGTGTGCCTTGCGGTGTGGATGGCGACATCCTCCAAGGATGTCATCGGCAAACTCTTTGCGGTCTTTTTCCCTGTCATGGCCTTTGTTGCATCAGGCTTCGAGCACTCTGTTGCAAACATGTTCTTCATTCCTTACGGGATTCTCCTCAAGTCCGTTCCCAAGGTTGTGGAGGCAACAGGCAAGACCCTTGCAGATTATGCTGGACTGAACTGGTTGACTCTCTGGACCAAGAACCTCATTCCCGTGACCATCGGCAACATCATCGGTGGCGCATTCTTCGTCGGCTTTATCTATTGGTTCGTATACTTGAAGAAGGCCCCGGAGACGAAGTAGGACCAGCCTCTCTGGCTGGCGCGAGTGCTTCGGAAAAAGACGATCAGGGAGGAACGTATGGGGTCGGATAAGATCGTGCAATCGACAGGAAAGGCGGGAGCACTGTCCGAGGATGACAGAGTGTTCTTGCAGGGAGTGGTCGAGAGGAATCGAGCCGAGCATCACGGCCGAGTGTCGTACATGGACATCATGTTTGAACTGGAACATCACTATGGAAACTCACTTCCTGGAGAAGTACTTGGTGAGGTGGCGCGCCTGGTGGGCGCGCCTGCCTCACAGCTCAATGGCTTCGTGACCTTCTATACGATGTTGTCTACCAAACCGCGGGGACGGCATGTGATCCGCGTCTGTACAAGTGGGCCGTGTCATGTGACCGGCGCTCCATCTATTGTGGCAGAGCTCAAGCGACTGCTCGGCGTGGAAGTGGGCGAGACAACTTCGGACGGGATGTTTGCACTGGAGGCTTCCAGCTGTCTTGGCATCTGTGGTGTTTCTCCGGCGCTCATGATCGATGACGACGCCTATGGAAACCTCACGTCTGGTGATCTGCCGAGAATTCTTGCCGCGAAGCGCGGCGGAGGTGACGCATGAAGATGTTCTCGACGCAGATCATTGTCCCGGTGGATTCAAATTCCGTCCTGCAGGGGGCACTGGAGGTCAAGCACGTTCTCGAGGAAATGATTGGGACGTACAACCTTGCCAGTCAGGTGTCGGTGGTCGAGACTGGTTCTCTTGGTATCTATGACCAGGGTGTCGTTCTAGCAGTCTTCCCCGACGATGTCTACTACGGCAACGTCATGCCTTCAGACGTTGAGGAGATTGTCACGGAGCATCTCCTCAAAGGGCGTGTCGTCTCACGCCTCGCTATCGACAGAAATCTGTCGAGCAGGCGTCTTGTTGAGAAGGAGACAGGGAAAAGCCAGCAGAAAATCGTCCTGAGGAACGCAGGACTCATCGATCCACAAAGCATCGACGAGTATATTGCGCGTGACGGTTACGAAGCGCTGGCCAAGGCTCTTGCGATGCAGCCCGGTGAGGTCATCCAGATCCTGACCGACAGCAAACTCCAGGGACGGGGAGGCGCAGGGTTCCCGACAGGGTTGAAGTGGGGCATGGTCGCGAAGGAGCAGAGTGACGAGAAGTACATCGTGTGCAACGCTGACGAGGGTGAACCCGGCACCTTCAAAGACCGCCTCATTCTCGAGGGAGACCCGCACAGTATCGTTGAAGCTATGACCATTGCCGGCTACGCTACTGGCGCTCATGTCGGTATCGTCTATGTCCGTGGCGAGTACTTCATGTCGATTGCGCGCATCAAGAAGGCCATCAAGGACGCCACTGAGTATGGACTCTTGGGCAACGATGTTCTGGGGACAGGGTTCCAGTTTGATATTGAGGTCTATCGTGGCGGTGGCGCTTACGTCTGTGGTGAGGAGTTTGCGCTGCTCGAGTCCATCGAGAACCGGCGGGGGGAGCCGCGGAACAAGCCTCCGTTCCCGCCTCAGCAGGGACTTTTCGGAAAGCCTACGGTCGTCAACAACGTAGAGACCTTCGCCAACGTACCACCGATTCTGTTGAATGGCAGCGATTGGTTCAAGTCATTCGGGACACCGTCGAGTGCCGGCACCAAGGTCTTCTCGCTCTCGGGCGACATTGTGAACCGTGGCATCGTCGAGGCACCTCTGGGTGTCACGTTGCGGGAACTCATCTACGATTTTGGTGGCGGCGTCAAGGGAGGCAAGCACATCGGCTTCATCCAGACTGGTGGAAGTGCCGGGACTGTGCTTACCGACAAATACCTCGACACTCCGCTGGACTTTGCCTCAATGAAGACCAGCAACGTTTCCATCGGTTCCGGAGTCATTCTGGTAGCGTCTGAGGATGTACCGCTCCTTCCGTTCCTTGCGGAGGTGGCACGCTTCTTCTGGCATGAGTCGTGTGGCAAATGCACACCTTGTCGGGAAGGGACACTGCAAGTCAAGATGATCATGGACACGCTCGTCAACCGGACAGCGGACCCCGCTTCCCTGCAACGCCTCGGCAAACTGCTCAACACGCTGAACGACACGTCGTTCTGTGGGCTGGGACAGGCTGCGCCACTCGCGTTCGAGTCTGCACTGCGCAACTTTCCCGAAGTATTCGATCAGGCACTGGCGGAATCACGTGTCCCAGAGGCCTGTCAAGAGGAAGCCTAGGATCGATCCATTGCCGATCGAGAGGAGTAGTCGTCGTGAAACTGAGTGAGGTTCTTGAGATTACCGGAGCGACCTGTGTTGCTGGCGAGCGGCTGGACTCGGTTGAGGTGACTCATGCGTTTGCTTCGGACCTCATGAGTGACGTGCTTGCCATGAGTGGTCCCGGGACACTGCTGATCACGGGACTGACTACTCCTCAGATTATCCGGACGGCGCAGATGCTTGATTTGCCGGCCATTCTTGTGGTCAGAGGCAAGGTCGTCCCTCAGGATGTTGTCGATTTGGCACGCGCCACCGGGATTGTTGTTCTGGCGACACGCGACATCATGTACGTGACGTCGGGCAAGCTCTATGCCCGAGGTCTCTCCGGATAGCAGATGTCCCTTGAGCAAAGCGCAGAAGCACTGCGGTATCTGGGGCTGTTTAGCAATTTTGACGCTTCCAGTGTCATGTCTACCGCAGTTTATGCCCTTCATCCCGAGGATCGCGTTGCTGCAGCTCGCACGCTCATGCGGGAGAAGTCAATTTCGGGAGTGCCCATCGTCGATGCCGACTTTCGGCTGGTAGGGCTCATCTCGGTTTCGAAGATCATTGAGGCTCTTGCCGACGGGCGCCTGGCCGACTCTGTTGACTCGGTTCATGATAGCCTTGAGACAATGCTGGCGTGTTTCCAACGCTTCAAGTTCGGGCGTTTCCCAGTGATCGAGGAAGATGGCAAGCTAATTGGCATGATTGCGGACACCGACGTCCTGTCGGCGATCGTTCGCAGCTTCTACTCAGTGTATGTCCACGATCAGCGACGCATGATGACCATCGGTAGTTTCTCGGCTCTCTCGGAAAAGTTCGAGAATAGTGCCGACTTTGTCTATGACATACGTTGTGAGGGACTTGAGAATGCCGGCGAAGGCTCGGCTGGTCTGAAGGCATTCCTGCAGAGCAAGGGTTTCAGCGAGTCTATCATACGCAGGGCAAGTGTCTGCGCCTATGAGGCGGAGATCAATGTCTGCATCCATGCGGGAGGACGCGGTTCCCTTCGGGCGATCGCCCGCAATGGAGAGATTATCGTGCGCGTCGAAGACGAGGGACCCGGAATCGAGAACATCGATCTCGCGATGAAGGAAGGCTGGTCCACTGCGACTGATGCAATCAGGGAAAAGGGCTTTGGCGCCGGCATGGGGCTTCCAAACATTCGGCGGTTCTCGGACCATCTTGTCATCATCTCAGGGAAAGGAAAGCCGACCAAGGTGGAGATGATCTTCCTCGCGGACAAAGATTAGGAGGCTACATGACCGTTCAAGGCATTGTTGAGGCGCTGGGCGTCGACGTTGCAGTCGAAGGAGATCTCCTGAGGACGGTAACCTCGGGGTATACCTGTGACCTGCTCTCCGAAGTCATTGCAAAGGCCGTTCCAGGTTCGGCCTGGGCGACCATTCAGACACACGTTAACATCATCGCTGTCGCAGCGATGGTTGGTATCAGCATCGTTATTGTCTGTGAGGGGCGAACCTGTGAATCCGACGCGATCGAGCACGCGGTGAAGGAACGCCTGACGATCCTCTATTCCAAGGATTCGGCGTTTGTCGTTTCCGGTAAGCTCTATGCCCTGGGACTGAGGTAGCTCGTGCTGGAGGTACCCGGCGATCTGCATCTGCACTCATGTCTGTCGCCGTGCTCTGATATTACGATGCTGCCGGGTGAGGTGACGAGACGGCTCTCTGCGCGCGGTATACGGGTTGCCTCCCTGACGGACCACAATGCGGCGTGCAACGTGTCTGTATTTCAACGGGTATTTCGGCAGAGCGGTATCCTGCTCGTGCCTGGGATAGAAGTTACTACCGCTGAAGAAGTTCATCTGCTCTGCTATTTCGAGACGACGGGTGTCCTCTGGAAATTCAGTCGGAGTCTGTTTGCATCGTACCCACGCATCATCAACGACCCCGAACGCTTCGGCTATCAGCTTGTCTGCAACGAACGGGATGAGTTTGTCGGCCAGTTTCCCTTTCTGCTTTCCATGGCCAGTCTGCTGAGTCTCGAGGAACTGAGAGTGCTTGTCGAACAGCTGGGCGGTGTCGTCGTGCCGAGCCATCTGGACCGTCGCTATGGGCTCCTGTACCAGCTGGGGATAGTGACGTCAAGTATGGAGTTTCCCACCTATGAGATCGCCCACAAGATCAACATCGAGAGAATCGGCACAAAGCTACCTGGTCACCCACAGTTCGTCTCCAACAGCGACGCTCACAACCTTGATTCCATAGGCCTCCCCAGGTATGTCCTCGAGATCGAGGAGTTGAGTGTCCATGAAGTGCTCGCGGCTCTTCGCCACGAAAATGGACGAGGAGTAAGGCTTCTATGAGGACGATAGCGGACCATGTCCTGGACATTGCTTCCAACAGTGTGACAGCAGGAGCTACTCAAATATGGCTGGACCTCAACCATGACCCAGGTGACCACCTGTTTGTCTTTACCGTTCGAGACAACGGACGCGGCATGGATGCCGATATTCGTACGCGCGTGTTTGATCCGTTCTTCACCACACGGCCGCACAGCATCAGAAGGTTTGGCCTTGGATTACCGTTTCTCAAGGAAAACACAGAATTGACCGGTGGCGGGGTCGACTTGAGGAGTGTTGCTGGTGAGGGGACAATACTCACGGCGGTCTTCCATACTGATCACATCGATTGTCTGCCACTTGGTGACTTGGCGTCATCCATCTTCACACTGCTCATTTCTGGCGGAGCAGTCGACTGGCATATCCACCGTGCAGAAGGGGATCTCGCTTACACGGTTGACAGCGAGGAACTGCGGTCGGTTTTTTCTTCGGAGGAAATGACCGATCCTCAGGCGCAACTGCTGCTCCTGGAGTTCCTGCGCGGGCAGGAGGGCGATGTTGTCCAGGACAGCGGACGTGGATTCGGGCAGGAGAGCAGGCGAAGGAGCTGATGGAAACGAAATACGGATTGGAAGACATATCACAAGCGACTATTTCGCGCATGGCTACGTATCTGCGCTGCCT
>JAPLGH010000001.1 GCA_026390285.1 Caldisericota bacterium | reverse complement strand
GCAGAAGTTCATCGTGGGCAGCACCCTCAAGATGCTGATGACGCAGAAGGAGGCCCAGGGCCGCAAGCCCTACGTCTTCGTCGTCCTCGACGAGCTCAACAAGTACGCCCCGCGCGAAGGACACAGCCCGATCCAGGACATCCTGCTGGACATCGCCGAGCGTGGCCGCTCCCTGGGTGTCATCCTCATCGGTGCTCAGCAGTCCGCCAGCCGGGTCGAGAAACGCATCACCGGCAACGCCAGTATCCGCGTCAACGGGCGCCTCGACTTTGCCGAGAGCCAGAGCCCCGAGTACGCGGGCGCCTCGACTTTGCCGAGAGCCAGAGCCCCGAGTACGACTACCTGCCCGAGTCCTTCCGCCTGCGCAGCACCATCATCAAGCCCGGCACGATGATCGTGCACCAGCCCGACATCCCCGCCCCCGTCCTCATCAACTTTCCCCTCCCCGCCTGGGCCACCCGTGGCGAAGAGGTCGACGACCAGGACCTGGACAAGGCTGCAAGAGAGTTTGCCGAGAGGTTCTAGCTGAAGGATGGCGGCAGAAACCTTTGTTGTCTGCAGGAGGGCGTGAATGGAGTCAATACAGGACACAACACTCGCAGCCTTGGTTCACAGAGTGAACCTCCGTGAAGCGCGCTGGCAGGAAACCTACGTCGATGCTATGGTCACCTACGTTCTACTTCAGTCGCAGAAGGAATGCAGGAACGCTGCAGATATTGTCAAGGGCATTCAGCAACTGCACGTCGCTCCGGTTGAGATCTACGTTACGGAGGTTGAAGAGTCAGTTGCTCGGCTCAAGGCCAGTCACAAAATTGTGGAAGGGGCGGCTGGTTCGCTGAGACTATCTGACAAATGCCAAGCTGAGGCTACCGCAAGTGTGCGGGAATGGCAGCAGCTGGAAGCGGCCGTGAGAGATGAGTGGCTGGGTTCTGTTCATGCCAAGTATCCACCGATTTCTCCCGATGACCTCGACTCCCTGTGGAGATCACTGATCGACGGTTTCGTCGCCCCTGTCGTACTCAGCTGTGGAGCCGCATCTGTCCGACTCATGGGTGGCGCAGCAAAGAGGACTCTGGAACCACCCATCGATATCAAACGAGCTCTTGCCAACTCTCTGGCTGGTCTACCGGAGACCCTCCGCGAGGCTGCTGAGTGCAGTTTCACAGCGTTTCTTGACACGGACGGGCGTCGGCGCCAGTACTTAATGGGGCTCGTCAGTCTGGTCTTCAACCTCTACTCGCTAGCTCTACCAAAGACTGCATTAGAACAGGTGAGTGCGAAACACCCCTTGGACCTTACTCTTCTCCTGGACACCAATCTGTTGTACTCGCTACTTGGTATCGACGACACCGTCTTCAATCAAGCTGTTGGCGATCTGGTGGCCATAGCCCGCAAGGCGAAGGAGTACTCGGGTGGAAAGGTAGCGGTGCGTTTGCGCTGTGATGAATCGACCATTGCGGAGTTCTGTTCGGGTCTGGAGTACCGTGCATCTCGATGGGGTGGCGTGATCCCTTCGGATGTCGTTGCAGAGACTGCCAACGAAGTATGTCAGCTCGATGGAGTCTTGAGAGCATACTTACACCAGATCGAGGAGACCCACGAGCAGGTGTCCATGGCGGACTTCGTGAACGTGAAGATAGAGACACTGCGTCCATACTTGTCCAGTCAGGGCGTGGAGGTCGTAACCTCGTTGTCTGCCACGGCATTCTCCCAGCAAGAGCTTGACAATGACATTGCTGCGTGGACTCTCAGACTCTCGAAGAAGGGTATGCCAAGGGGCCCTGCACGACTTAGGCACGACGTGGAGTTGTGGCATTCGGTCCAACTGTCGAGATCATCGTTCAAGACCGGCTCCACCTCCTTCCTTCAGCCTCTCTACGTTCTGACGTGCGACAATCAGTTCATCGACTTCGACCGCTGGAAAACCGAAGAGCAGCTTCAATTGGAGCCCGATAAGGCGATCTGCATGCTGCCCACTACGCTTTTCCATATGCTCTCCATTTTCGTGCCAAGGACGGACGACTTTGATCGCGCCTTTCTGCATTCACTCAGAACGCCCATGCTTGGGACTCGTGAGAATGGCACTGAGCAAGTGGCCGAGAAGATCGTGCGAACAATCGCTGCCTGGCACTCCGTCTCGCGCGAAATCGCAGTGGCAACGCTCAGCGACAGAGTCTTGCTCAGTGCCGCGAGCAAGGCGCAGTCTCCTGAAGACGTGGCTGGATTGCTCAACACATCTCTGACAGAGCAGCTCGAAGCTCTTGAGAACTTGCGCAAACAGGATCTTGAGAAGATGAGGGGTGAAACGGCTGACGCAATTCAGCTACGGGACGGGAGCATCCAGGAGCTTCAGAAGAGGCTGAATTCGCAGAATGCCCAAGTGGCGGCTCTTCAGTCGAACTTCGACACAGTCAACGCCCAACTGACACAGATGAAGGTCGAGACAGAGATCTCCGGGGCAGCTGCTGCCCTTAGAAAGCAGCGGATTCTGCAAGCTCTCAGCAATGGAGCTTGGTCTGCACTAATAGGGGCGTTCGCCTATCTAATACTCAAAGGTTATACGTATGCCACTTGGCTTTCGGGTCTTGAACGAGTGCTTGTTTCGGCGACCTGTTCTCTCGGCTTGTTCCTGTCCCGATACGCTCGCGGCCCGCACCCCCATGTTGAGAGAAAGATAGCCACGTGGGTATTGACCGCGTGTGCCCTAGTACTCACTGTTTCGCTCTGGGTTCATCATCGGGGCGAGGCCTCAAGAGTGCTAGCAGTGCTGACCGCACTCGAGCCAGCCATCTTCCTGATTCAGTCGCTTCTCTGGGTATGGAGGAAAGTGGCCACCCCAGGCAAACATCAAGACGATGCATAGTCGCACGCTGACCGCCGAGAGATGTTTCAGTACTAACCCTGTCTCCTCGACGATTAGATCGCTTCGGCACCGGCGTCTCTAGTCGGTTCGTGCATGGTTTCGAGCATGAGACAGCAGGACCCTGAACTGACTACGTTTCACGGGATGCAAGCGTCTGAGCACACATCCACGGGAGGACGAGTTGTATCTTAGATATGCTGTACGCCTCGAGCTCGAAATCTATGCCACAACGATAGACATAGGCGCTTATTCAGCCTCTTTTCGAACTCATGGACTTGCCTGCGATGTCCGTTTGCTCGGAGATGGGCAGCCCACTATTCATTCCGGTGGCGGTCCACCATTCCAGACCTTCCTAGTTCAAACCATGGAACTTGTGCTGAACGAGGGCAGGGGTCAGCGTCTATCTTCCATGCTTGCTCCCGACAAGTGGGTCCAGTTGATGCAACTGTTGATGGACATCGCGAATCACTGCATTTTGCAGATTCGTAGTGTGGGAATCGTTCCCGATGCGCATCCAATTTCCGTACGGATCTCCGAGGAGCCTCGGTTTGTGCTTCGCAAGTGGAACGTGGAGACGTCGGAGGAAGGTAATATCTGGACTGAGTTGTCACCGATGGCGAGCCTGCAAAGCAGTCTTCGAGCCTACGTAGCTAGCCAGTTGGTACGCAGATCGAAGGCGAAGGGTTGGCTTAACGGCCTCCGCTGGAGCTCCATCCGACGCCAGTTGGAAGAAGGCAAAGAGCCAGACGCCAGCGCGCAATGCAGCGTGAATGCAGAGGAGTATGCCGCCAATGACAATCTGAGACTCGCAGTACTGGAATCGGTAACAGCATTGGAGCTTGCTTTGGCAGAGTACCTCCGTGGTTACTGCATGGAGGTGCGCCATATGACTAAGAAGCAGGCCGACGACTTCTTGGTTCCTGAGCTCACGCTGAGCATGCGGCTAAAAGGCCTTCTCCCCTTACTTGTAGACGAGACAGAACTATCTCTTGTTACGTTGAACCAGATTGGCAGGGTGGTTGGGTGGCGCAACAATATAGTCCATCGCCAGGGATACATTCCTCAGGAAGCCTCTAACGAAGAGGTCCGACAAGGCGTTCAAGCTGTCATTAAGCTCGCCCGGTGGTTGAGGAGTACTGCGCGCAACAAGACACCTGCTGCCCCGGCCGAGCCCAAGCAGGGTCGCCAGATTTCGACGTGACCGAGCAGATATCCTGGCAATATAGCCTGCGCTTCCGGCGTTCACGAGAGAAGACCGGGAAGACCAAGATGCCAGATCTAGGTTGGAGCTGGTTGGGATAGAACTGTCCGTCCGCTATACGCCACGCATCCCAGACAGGAGACGCTTCGCCTCTGTGTACCCTCAGTCAAGTTCAGCTCGCAGGTCCAGCAGTTGCCTCTTCAGATCGAGTCCTGCGGGGTTGTACCCACTTTGCTGTGCAGCGAGGCAGTAAATGGTGCGGAGATATTTCAGCGACTTCATCAGAAAGAAGCGTCGAACTATGGCTGAGCCGACTAGTTGTTCGGGCCCGATCAGCGTTACTGGGGTCGGGTGCACGTACTTCGAGAGGAGCTGGAATACCTCGTCATACTCTCTCTTGTAATGCCCGTTCCTTGCTTCCTCGCGAAAGCTCTGTGTATGGTCTGCAACAGGAATTCCGCTCTTTCCAAAATCGGCCTTGAAGGCCTGAATTGTACTCGCCACTTCTTCCTCTCCGTCCGGGTCTATTACGGACGTTCGCTCAATAATGTCTATCAAATCTCTAGCCATGAGACCATACCAGCGGCTCCAGTCTCCCGTCTCTTCGATGGACCACGATGCGGCGGCCAGCTCCAGCAGAGAACGAGTGCAGTAGGCGATGAGAAATATGGGGCCATCCATCCATTGAATCAGGTTGCCCAGGTCCAATTGTGCTCTGCCAACAATAGCGCCAGTCAAGCCGTCCCGCGTTACCTTTCCCGAGCAGCTCGAGAAGTACTCAGACGCCAGAATGCCAAACCAAGTGCGATACCGGTCCAGTTGCAGGACATACTTGCTGTGTACCTTGTCCCAGCTCTCTATCTGCTGCTTCGTCATGATCCTAAGCCGCCATCCCTATTGCAAGACAAACAGTCCCGACGCATTCACGACAAGGTCGATCTGAGACTGTACAACAACCGTCTTGGAGAGCGCAGTCACGACGCGGGAGTAGTGAATGGAGTCGGCGCTGGTGAGGTAGCGTCCTTTGCGGTCTTTGAGCCACTTGGCGAGGACCTGGTAGCCGCCGACCTGGTAGGACCAGAGATCGGGGGCGACACCATCGAAGTACTGGGTGGGGTTGATGCTGACGCGCCCACGGTCGACATCGTATTCGACCTTGACCACGGTACCGTCACCCTTCCCACAGAAGCGACTGATGGGGTTGTCGAGCTCCGGAGAACGCATCAGGTGCAGGTTAATGAGCTGTTGACCCAGCTCGGCCAGCTTGAGGAAGATGTCACGGTCCTTGGTGAACGGAATGCGCGGGAAGTCGGTCTTGAGAAACTCGGCGTAGCGCTGTGCATATGTCGGTGACTCAAGCACTGCATATACGTAGGCGAAGATGTTCTCTGGCGTGATAGCGGTACCGAAGCGTTCAGTCAACTCAGTCATAAGGCGGCTATTGATGTTGGGTTGGCGGAGTACTGGCCTCTCCGCGTCACTGGCAAGCATTTCAGAGTGACTGTCCCCTGCGACTCCGTAGACGTACAGTGGAAAGACAAACCCGTTATTCGACGTCTTGGGCGACATGCAGATGACCTCGGCAATGTGCTCCGTCACTTGAACGTGGTGAAAATCCTCACCTTTCGTCATGCGGGAAGTAATCAGCGCAGTATTGGGTCCTGCCAGCATGTGTTGCATTGCCTCGTGAACCGGCCACGCATGGAATCCGCGTGCATGCCCGGTGTAGTAAGTGAACCGAACGTCAAACGGCCGGTAAAGAATCGGTACGACTTTGTCCTGTGATGGACCGCTGGCGCGTACGTCTTCCTGCGCGAGTGGCACCTTCCAGTCCCGTGCATCCTTTCCCAAGTGAAATACCTCCCGTGCTTCCTCGGGCGGCATGTTGACAAATCGATTGATGGTCTGCCAAGCTTCCTCTCGACTCCACTGAATCGCTAGCCGGTCCCGAGCAGTAATGATCCCATACCGAGAAACTGGAAATATCTCTGTAACTTTCGGCCATTCCTCATATTCGTCTAAATGCAACGTGTTCCTCGGAACGAATAGCGAGAGCTTATCGTCAGGAGTGAGCTCCTTCCACGAAGTCTGCATCATCTGTCCGTCACCGAGTGTCGCGTACTTGGCGTCGCGGTCGCCCCACAGATCACTGTACCAGATGCCTTTGGGAACGCCGTTGCGCTTGACTGCAAGAATGATTGCGACTCCCTGCATGATGTCGAACACGTTCTCGTCCTTGCTGCCGTCGGGAGACTTCTCTTTCCTCAGCGAGTTGCCATGCAGATTAAGAATGTGCAGCTGGTCAAAGGAGGTCATCAGTGACTGACGCATCCCTCGAGCAGTGACGTTGTCTAGATAGCTGTTGTTCGTGATGAATCCGAGGACACCTTCGCCTGCTTCGTCGATCTTCCACTGTGCGAAGCGGATGAACTTGACGTAATCATCGTGCAATGCCCTGAGATTTCGTTCACCCAAGGACTTCCCGTATGTTTTCGCATAGTCTCCTATGAGCTTGACGATCCAGTCTCCCTTGTTGTCACTGGCTCTCGCATACGGCGGGTTGCCCATGATGACGAGGACCGGCTGGGTGGTCTTGACGGCCTCGGCCATATGGGATTCGTCCGCCAGGGGCGACAGGCCGGGGATGGGGTTCTGCTCGGCCGTGCTGACGTCCAGTGTATTGGTGAGGTACAGCTTGAAACGGTCGTCGGAACTCATGGTGTAGCCCAGCTCAGTGAGCAGTGTGCCCATGCGCAGATGACCGATGGCATACGGGGCCATCATCAGCTCAAAGGCGTAGAAGTCGCGCAGCACATGCCCCTTGATCCAGCTGTCCAGACTGCCGTCGCCGTACTTGGCTTTGTAGGTTTCGGCAGCCAGGCGCACGGCAGTGGCAGGGAAGGTCATGGTGCCCGCTGCAGGATCGAGGACAGTGACGCTGGGGTCGGCCAGACCGTCGGACTTGCCAAAGGAGTCTCGCAGAATGGTGTCTATGCTGCGAACGATGTAGCTGACCACGGGCTGAGGCGTGTAGTAGACACCATGCTGTTTCTTTTTGGCCGGATCATATTCACCAAGGAAGGTCTCATAGAAATCGGCCACCGGGTCGCGGCCGTTCTTGTCAAAGCCCTTGAACACCGTATCAGTATCGGCCACCGCCAGGACATCCGCGATGTCGTCGATGATGACGCGCAGGCGTTCGGGAGTATCGCCGATGGAGATGTACTTGAACAGTCGGCGCAGGATGCCGATGGTCGCCGGGATGCCATCAATCGCAGTCTGACGGGTAAAGGTGCCGGTCACGCGCATGCGCGCCGCGAACAGGCCATAGGTGATAGTCTGTGCGTAGAGGTCGGCAAAGGTATCGCTGGTCAGGTCGGACATCAGGACTTGCTTGAACTCGGCCATAAGGTTGACTAGTTCGCTGTTGAGCTTGTGGTCCTCATCGTCGAGCAGTTGCGCCAGCACCTGCTGCTGCAGGTATCGTGTGCGGTCAGCCAGTGCGATGGCCAGCGTCTGCGCTGTGTAGGCGCGGGGCAGCTGGAAGTCGAAGAAACGTTCCACCAGCTCGCGGAACTGGTCCTCGTGCTGAAGCGGCACGCGCATGCCCGCCTGCAGCGCCTGCAAGGACCCGATCGTCACGGGCTGGCCCATCGGCTGTCCAAAGCGGTAGAGCCGGAACTCCAGGAAGTTGGTGAGGATGACGTTGGGGAAGGCGGCGCGGTAGCGCTTGAGCTGCTCGCTGACTTCGACGTGGTCCAGGTTGGTGATCCCCGGCTCTTTGGCCTCGATGTAGCCAGTGACATGCTGCTGACCACTCCAGACACGCATGTCCGGGTTGCCTGCCTCGGTCTGACGAGGGAGGACGGTTAGCGTCGCGTGCGCGCTGCTGAGCTGTGACCCTAGCTCCTCCCAGAGCTGCTTGAGCACGTCATAGTATGACTCCTCGCGCGCGTCGCCGCGGTGATACTGCTGCGCAACCGCCCCCAGATACCTTTCCACCGATGCCCTGAACGTCATGACACCTCCCTGAACCTAGCTGGTGTTTCCATGTAAAGCATTGTAGCGCAAAGTGAGACAAACTGGACTCCCGCCTGCGCGGCAGAACGCCACTCAAAAAGCACCCCTCAGAAGCATCAACTCTTTCACAACATCATCTTCCAGTGTAAGATCTCCTTGAGCCCCTGTCTCCTTTATTACCTTGAATTTGCACCAACTATATGGGCACAATCCTATGCGGCATTTACTCGAGCAGAAAATCTATGATGTTTTCTGCCTTAATGCCAGCATAGGAGGTGACATAACTTTTATCCATGGACAATACTATTTTCTCGTAATTGTCTGGTATGTTCTGAAGCGGCACCAGCTCACGCTCACGTGTTTCTACGCCAGTTATGGACTCAGCGACCTGCACGTACATCATGTGTTCTGGTTTTTCTGCAACAAAGTCTATTTCCTTTCCACCGAGTATCCCGATAGATACATGGTAGCCACGGCGCAAAAGCTCAAAGTAGACTATGTTCTCCAGGACATGACCACGATCCGTGTCGCGATAACCGAGCAGCATGTTTCGCAGTCCCGTATCAACAATGTAGTACTTGCCGAGCGTCTTCAAATACTGCTTACCCTTGATGTCATAACGCTGTACACTGTAGAAGACAAACGCGTTCTGCAGATAGCCGATATACGTCTCAACGGTTCTACTGGCAGGATTCTTTCTGTCTTTGTTGATACCACCCTGGCTCGCAAGGAAATTACTGATACTGTTGGGAGATACTATGTTACCTACATCGTCTGCAAGAAATGCAACGATCTTTTTCAGGAGCGTCTGGTCTGCGATCTTGTTGCGTTCCAGCACGTCTTTCAAGATAACTGTCGAATAGATCCCCTGCAGCACATCATCGATGCGTTCCTGGTTGAAATCGTATTCTGATACGGCGGGCATTCCGCCGAACTGCAGATACTTCTGGAATTTCTCATCGACAGAGACGTCAGATGCGAATGTATTGAAATCAAGAAACTCTCGGAAAGAGAGAGGGAGCATTCTGATCTCTACATAGCGACCGGACAGAAGAGTGGAGAACTCCGATGACAGGAGGTAGGTGTTGGAACCGGTGATATAGATGTCTGTATCGAAGTCAACAAGGAAAGAATCGATGGCCTTCGACCATCCTTGTACCATCTGAACTTCGTCCAAGATGATGTATGTTCTGCTACCGTGAACGATTTTGTCAGCTACAGCATCGTACAGTTTTTGAGAGTCAGTTATGTCCTTCCACCGGAAAGACTCAAAGTTCATCTGGATTATGTGATCCTCTGATACGCCGCTCTTGCGGAGATACTCAGCGAACATCAATAACAGAGTAGACTTTCCACAACGACGGATACCGGTCACGATCTTGATGACCTTCTTGTCCCGGAATTCTTGCAGCGTTTTCATATAGATTGGCCTGTCTATCATGGTTCACCTCTCATCTGAGTATACTACATGACCAATACTGATGCAATAGTATTTGACCTATAAGTCTAAAAGTGCTAGATATTGATGAGTTATTGAAATGGAAGTCAACAACTCGATAGTGTCCATATACTTGGTGTAAATTCAAGACAATAAAAGAGCCAAGGGCTCGCTTTCGGTAGAATGGATTTGTGACAAACCAAGAACTGAAAGGGGAATCAATGGCTCAAGGAGATCTTACACTGGAAGAGGATGTTGTGAAAGAGTTGATGCTGGAGAAGCACCCCTCGCATTAGAAAGAAATGCTCGGGGGGAGTGACGGATTGGCAACCTCCTATTGTGTCGCCAGTTCCTGGAGCACTTCTTCAGTTGAGACCACCTTGCAATAGATCTGGTTCAGGATCCTGGTCTCCCAGACCTAAAGATTGGCGTTGATGGCCGACGTGGCGTCCTCCGCCAGGAAGACGGTATAGCCCCAGTCCGACAAGTCGCGCACGGTGCTGGAAACGCACTGATCCGTGAACAAGCCACCGACCACCACGTGCTCGATGCCCATCCATCTCAGGATGTGGCCGTACTGAGTGCCCATCACTGTGCTGTCCGTGGTCTTGCAGACGACGATCTCGCCATCTCTGGGCTTCAGGTCATCGACAACCTCCTGGTCCCTGGAGCCGATCTTGAGCAGGGTATAGTTCCAGCCCGGCCTGGCCTGGGTGGGCTCGACGAATTGCAGCAACACCTCAGGAAACTCGATGATTCGCACGGCGTACCAATGATTGAGCTGCCGGATCCGGAGTTCATGACCAAGCACGCGAGTTTCAGTTCATTCCAGGACATGCTCGACCACAGCGGCACAGAAAATCGCTTCAATCATGTAGCGGCGCACCACAAACCATATCCTCTTCCCCACGGATAATCGTATTCAGATTCATTAGCCTTCAATGATATTAGGGATGCTATTGTTGATCGGGATCGTTGACCAATAGGCCCTGAAACTTTCCTAAAGTCAGATTTGATAGCGATTTCCTATCTGCAGTATTCTTGATCTATTTAATAAAGCCAGTTGAATAATGGAATTGTCCTTCAAACAAGTTAAACACATAGAAAGGTTTTCGGGAAACCAGTTTAATGATAGCTGTCTGTCCGGGTTCCACCGAAATCTTTCCGTCAGCAACCACTCCATTATCCACCTGTAACATGCTATTCTCACTTGTAATAGGGATAATCTTACCGTCAACAAAGATACTGGTTATTGAAGCAGAACTGTTGCTGT
>JAPLGH010000151.1 GCA_026390285.1 Caldisericota bacterium | reverse complement strand
GCGTTCCCGATCGTGCTGTACTTCAGCCGGTCGTTCCCTGCGCTGTGCGGTGCCTTTGTCCTGCGCGGCCTCAAGGAATACGGTGAGCCGACGCGGAAAGCGCTGATCATGGACCTTGCTCCGGAGAACGCCAAGGCGTCGACGTTCGGGACGTACTATCTCCTGCGCGACATCGTCGTCTCGGTCGCAGCGTTTGGTGCCGCATGGTTGTGGAACAGAGGACCTGGAGTGAACTTCTTGACTGCTGCGGCCTTTGGGGCCGCCGGCACAATCTACTTCGCGGTGTTTGGGCGCGACCTCAAGTCTGCTGCCTGAATGTTCGCGGCGCTCCGCCGACGGACAAAGTCGGGCACGCCCACGACGAGAATGAACCACCACAGCCCGACGCCCCACCCCCCCAGGACGTCCGACAGGTAGTGCACGCCGAGGTACAGGCGGCTGAACCCGATCAGGAGAGGGAAGAGAAATGCCAGGGCCAGACAGAGCCTCTTGAGTCTCGGTGACCGCGCAGAACGGAACAGCAGGTAGAAACCAAGTGCGTAGAGAGCTACTGAGACGCTGGAGTGTCCGGACGGAAAACTCGCGTCCAAGGGGGTGATGACTCCAAGTACGGCCGGGGGCCGTGGCCTGCCGAAGCCCGCTTTGCCAAGCGATACGACGATCTCTGACCCGGTGGCTGCGACAATCATCGCCAGTGCCGAGCGTCGCCTGCGGTTCCACAAGAAGACAACTGCAGCTGCCAGCACAACGACTGCCACCTCCCAGTTGCCAAGGAACGTGATGGCGTCGAAAACACCGATGCCTACCGGTGTACGGTGAGTGGCCAGCCAGTGTGCAAGGCAGCTGTCGGCCAGCACGATGCTGTCGCTGTCGAGCACGTCCTCCGCCAGTCCCGAGACGAGTGCACCGACGTACAGCAGGGCTGCACCCAGCAGCACGGCGAAGGGCGCAGGATTCTGCAGCCAGAGGCCTGCGCGACTGGCCAGGAACGACACCCGTTTTCTCATACAGACATGATAGCAGAACTGACGCGGAAGCATGCATGCTCGGGTCTTGCCCCCTACCCACCTGTTGCCTGACGGGTTTCTCCCGATACACTCTACATGAGCGGCTCATTTCCCAGGAACTCCGGGAGGTACGAGTGCAGGACGCGAAGACCAGAGAAGCTTTCACTGCCCAGCACCATGCGCTGCTGTTCGCGTGGATCGTCCGGGAGGCGATCGCGCGTGTGGGCGAGGGAGTGGCTGCACCGGTCCTGCGCGCTGCCATTCAACTATACGGTGAACAGCGCGGCCATCGCATGGCGCTCAGAGCACAGCAGGATTGGCAGCCTCTTTCTATGGCGAGTTTCCTGTCGTATCGCGAGTGGGAGGTTCCTGCAGGCGAGATGCAGCAGACCGGCGTTCCCTGGCGAGGAGACCTCCGGGTTCAGGTGCGCCGCTGCTGCTGGGCCACCACGTGGCAGCAGGAAAGACTCACCGAGTATGGCAAGTACTACTGCCAGGAGATCGACAAGGCTCTTGTGCGCGGCTTCAGTCCCGACCTGGTTGTCGACGTGAACGGGACAAGGACGAACGGAAGCCGAACGTGTCAACTCGTCTACCAAGGCGCGTTCGAAGGGACGCTGGTCCACGAAGAGGCACAACGGGATCAGGAACAGCGGATGCTCCCATGGAGCTACCACACGGCACACCTCTATGCCACGATGAACGCAGTGCTGCAGCGGGAGCTGGGTTCTGCCGGTGTCGCTGCCTTGCAGGCGGCACTGGAGACCTTTACCTCACGATTTGGCATGGCTGTGGCAGATGTCCTCGTGGCGGATGCGAAGGTCGATTTCGACGTGGTTCCGGAGGGACGATGACGTATTCGCTGTGCTGTCCCCGGTGCGGCAAGGACTACGAGGACGACGGAAGGCGCCTGCGCTGTGAGTGTGGGGGCACGCTGGACCTGCGGTTTGAGCCATCCTTCGAGCCCGGCATGACGGTCGGCCGACTATATGATCTATGGCGCTACCGCGAGGCACTGCCTGTCGGGGATGATGTCGTGACGATGGGTGAGGGCTGGACGCCCCTGCTTCCGGTAACGTTCGACGGCCGGCAACTTCTCGTCAAGCAAGAGCAGCTGTTCCCCTCCGGTTCGTACAAGGACCGGGGTGCGGCAGTGCTCATGACACACCTGCGCGAACTCGGTGTGAAGCGTGTCGTCGAGGACTCGTCAGGGAACGCAGGGTGCGCCGTGGCCGCATATGCCGCTCGTGCCGGCATCGCCTGCGATATCTACGTACCCGAGGATACCTCCCTCGCCAAGACGGCTCAGATCGAGGCGTATGGAGCGACGCTGCACCGGGTCCCCGGAACACGCGAAGACACGGCGCGCGCGGCGCTTGAGGCGGCAGTGACATGTGTATATGCCAGCCACGTGTACAGTCCATGGTTCCTGCAGGGGACCAAAACCTTCGCCTATGAGGTCGCCGAGCAGCTCGGCTGGACGGCACCCGAAACGCTGGTCCTGCCCGCAGGCAATGGTACCCTGCTGCTGGGGGCATACCTGGGGTTCACAGAGCTGGCGCGGGCGGGAATCGTGAGTCATGTGCCCCGCATCATCGCGGTCCAGGCTGTGGCATGCGCGCCTCTTGCAGCCGCTTTCGCGGACAGACTGGATGAACCGGTCGAGGTCCAAGGGAGCCATACGGCTGCCGAGGGCATCGCCAGCGCGACTCCGGCGCGCGGTTCGCAGGTACTGGCAGCAGTGCGTGCCTCCGGTGGATCGTTCGTGACGGTGTCTGAACAGGAGATCGTCGCCAGCCTTCGGGATTGCTGCCTGGGTGGCTGGTTCATCGAGCCGACGTCGGCCGCGGTGATCGCGGGCGCGCGCAGGTTTGCTCGCACTGCAGCGCTGGGCGAGACAATTGTCACGGCGTTTACTGGACATGGGTTGAAGGCGGCGGCCAAGATCGCTGAACTCGTGGAATTGTTCTGACAGGAGGAGGTCCATCATGAAACTAGCTACGTTCTCATACTTGGGTCAAGAACAGGTCGGACTGGTCACACAAGACCAATCACGGATCGTGCCGCTCAAGCAGCTGTTGGGTGTTGATGCCCCCGGGACGATGATCGAGCTCATCGAACAGTGGAGGGACTTGGGCTCCCGGCTCCAGACGGTATCGGTCTTCCCAGGGATGGGCTTGCCCCTGTCAGACGTCGGATTCGTCGCTCCCATCCCGCATCCACGGCGCAACATCATCTGCCTGGGCAAGAACTATCGAGACCACGTTGCTGAAGCTGTGGCACTCGGGGGTCAAACATCGGGTATCCCAACTGCCCCCGTCTACTTCTCCAAGATGGTCGACCGCGTGCGCGGGTCGACCGAGTCTGTTCCCATTCACACAGGCGTCACAAGCATGCTGGACTACGAGGCCGAACTTGCCGTCATTATCGGAAAGGCAGGCCATGACATTGATCCCGGGAGTGTCCTCGAGTACATCTTTGGCTACTCCATCCTCAATGACATCACGGCGCGGGACCTTCAGAAAAAGCATGACCAGTGGTTCAAGGGGAAGAGTCTGGATGGTGGGTGCGCAATGGGACCCGTCATTGTCACTGCCGACGAGTCTGTGTATCCGCCGGCTCTGGGCATACGGTGCACTGTCAACGGTGAGTTGCGGCAGGAGTCTGTCACGTCGGAACTCATCTTCGGCATCACGGAAATTGTCAGCGATTTCAGCAAGGGGCTGACCCTCGTGCCAGGCGACATTATCAGCACAGGGACGCCGGCGGGTGTCGGTATGGGCTTCCGTCCGTTCAGGTGGCTGAAGCCAGGAGATGTTGTCGAGTGCTGGATCGAGGGGATAGGAACCCTCAGGAACACGGTCGAATAGCCGTCAGACCGCTCTGATTGCGCGGAACAGGATCCAGGAGCTCAGGATGACCAGTGCACTGGCGGAAAGGGCGAGTGTTGCCCGGTACTCCTTGCGTTCTTCCTCGGTCATCCGGCCGTGGTCGCGCAGCAGCATCGTCGCAGCCACGGAACCGGCAATAGTCAGCAGGAGCGCCGACACGATATTGCTGGGGACATAGAGATTGCGCCCGCCGGGGGCCATGGTCCATCCGTCCGAGACGTAGTTGCCTAGTCCGATCAGGCCTCCTGCGAAGGCCATGAGCGTCATCAGTCTTTTCATCTAGTAGCATTCGGAGTCAAGTCTACACATTCTACAAACATTTGTAAAGTGTGGACCTGACCCCGAATCCCCCTCAGGTCGATCAATTCAATTTGTGGGTCATGCGAGCGTACGTCATCTTCAGGATGCCTCGAACCAGTCGTTTGCCGTGCAGGAGATTGTAGACCTGACCTGTCACTTTGCCGGGCTCCTGCGCCGCGATGTCGACAAACCCTTGTCCCACGGTGTCGAGAGGAACACCGAAGGCATCGAGCACCGACGGCAGATTGTCCAGTTCCCCTGAGCATCTCTGACTGGTCGCGATGTCCTTGTAGAAATCTGTGGCGACCATGCCGGGGATGACCGCATGGATGGAGACCTTGCTGCCCTTGTTCTCGGCGGCGAGGCTGCGCGTCAGACTCGTGACCGCAGCTTTCGTAGCGGCATACAGCGCTGTCCAGGGACTGGCTTCACCCTTGCCCCCACGGCCACTCATATTGATGACGATCCCTCCACCGTGGGTGCGCATCCAGGGGATGGCAATACTGCATCCTACGGCCAGGGACGTCACGTTGGTCGCGACGACTTGCGAGATTCCCTCAGGGGTCATCTCGTCCAGCGGTCGATAGCCGCTGGAAAGACCCGCGTTGTTGATCCACACATCGACTTTGCCAAACGTGTCCACGGCAAACCGCAGTAATTCTCCAAGTGCTCCAGGTACCGTCGTGTCGCAGGTGATTCCGGCGGCGGCATAGCCTCGTGCCTTCATCTCTTTGATGGTCCTCTGGACTGCTTCCGCTGAGCGGGAAGAAACGACGACCGATGCTCCCTCGCCTGCGCAGGCAAGGGCGATAGACCTGCCAATGCCCCGTGTCGAACCGGTAATGACGACGACCTTGTCCTGTAGTCTCATGGGTCTTTCTCTCTAATTGGGGTCAGGTCGACACATTCCACAAACATTTGTAAAGTGTGTAGACCTGACCCCGGAGACGGACCCCGCAGAGATCACGGAGCTCCCTGGATTTCGCGCAGGTCGATCACTGTCTCCTCGGGCTTGAGGAGACTGCGCATCGTGTCCTGGTCTACATCTGCCACCTTGAGGATGATGCGGATGCGATTGGGCGATGTCGCACGGAACGACGACACGCTCACGACGAGCCCGCCCGCTTCGACGACGCGGTTGAACAGCGAGGCGAGAGCACCCTTGCGGTTGTCTATCTCAAGCGATGAGCGGACACCCGGGGTGCGTGAACCGAGCATCTCGACGAACAGCTTGAAGATGTCCGTCTCGGTGATGATCCCCACAAGTGTATGCGACTCCGGAGGATTCACGACGGGCAATGCGCCAATGTTGTGGTCAGCCATGGTCGCAGCAGCAATCTCGATGGGACAGTCAAGACAGACCGTGATCACGTCCGGCTGCATGACCTGGCGTACAGGCAGGGCAGCGGCCCGGGCGCTGGCTTCTACCCAGCTGATGTTTCGGTCCACGGAGGGCAGCGCATACAGCAGGTCCTTCTCGGAGACGATGCCGGTCAACAGGTTGTCTTCGACGACAGGAAGACGGTGGACGTTGTGCGCGCGCATCACGTTGAGAGCGTCGGACAACCGTGCTTCAGGCCCGATCGTCACGAGGTCGTGCGTCATGTATTCACGGACAAGCATCGGTTTCTCCCTTGGGACCTCAGCGCTTGCGCGCCGTGCTGACCAGAAACGCACCGGTCAGCGGCCTGAACATGCGGCCGAAGAACTCCTGCCTCGAGGCGGTGCTGTCTATGAACTTGTCCTCGTCAGGAAGTATGTAGATGCAGCTTTCCATCGTCGGGGCGCCAAAAGTGCCCGTGCGGTGGAACAGCAAGCGCAGGTCGGACGACGAAAAGGAATGAGCTGCCCCGTAGATAGCCCCGTAGGTAGACGGCTCACGCTTGGCGTGTTCACGGCGAGCGTCGGCCCATGGAGAATCGTTGTTGAGGACGCCGACCACCAGCTTGCCGCCCGGTCGCAGGACCCGGGCCATTTCCATGAGGGCCAGCAGCGGGTCCGTGGCAAACTCGAGAGCGGTAATCGACACGACCATGTCAAACGTCCTGTTCTCATAGGGGAGCTTGAGCATGTCGGCCTGATCGTACCAGATGTACTGACCGCGGTCCTGCGCCTTGCGGCGCGCTATCTCGATCATTTTCGAGGAGATGTCTACGGCAGTGACGTCGGCGCCGCCTTCGGACAACCGGATACTGTACAGTCCGGTGCCGCATCCCACGTCCAAGACGGTCTTGCCCCGGACGACGCCCACATGCTTGAAGACTAGCGCGTTTTCGAGCTCGTCTGCGTAGGCGCCCAGGGGTGTCATGTACCAGCTATCATAAGTGTCAGCCTTGCTGTCGAACAATGCGTCGTCTGCCATGTGGCGCCTCCTGGAGAAAATCCTCTTCATTCATTGTCTGCGAGACACGCAGGAATGCAATACACAGGAATACAGGTGGTGCCATGATGGATGGACTGGCCACCGGAGGCTCAGGCTTCGGTCTTCAGGTCGAAGATGCGATAGGTCAGAAGGTATAGCGCAACGGCCAGCAGACTGCCGACGGCATCCACGATGACATGCTGCTTGAGGACCTGCGTGGCAATGACCGTGACCACGGCAAACAAGGTCATCAGCCAGGCGACGGGACGATAGCGCCTCTTGACCCACCAGAAGCTTGCGGCAAGAGCAGACAGGCCACAGTGGAGTGACGGGAAGCAGTTGTAAGGATTGTCGCTGGCGTACTTGGCCAGCAGAGCGTCAACATACCTGCTGCTGCCTGCGACCAGGTTGGTGGGGCGGGGTACTTCCGTCTGGAACACGATGTAGACTCCGTTGCTGACGGCTTGGATGGCGATGAAGGCGACGCCGAATGCCGTGAAGATCTTTGGGTGAAAGACGAAGAAGAACAGGAGGCAGAAGTAGAGAACGGGTTCCAGCCAGTTGTAGGGGACGATGAACTGCGGGGTGACCGGGACCCACCGATCGAAGGCTGTCTGCAGGATATGGACATTG
>JAPLGH010000133.1 GCA_026390285.1 Caldisericota bacterium | reverse complement strand
TCGACTGCCGCCAGCAGGTTTTTCACTTCAAAGAGTCCATCCGTTTCACCTGTGATGTCTGTTTCAACGTGTTTATCCATGTCCACCATGTTGACCCCTCTACATTAAGGATGAATGTAAATCAGCTTCTGAGTATAGAGCCAAAACGAACGCTTGTCAAACCCCCGAAAACCGCGTCACTACCTGCTGATGTTGGATTTGTCAGCAAGGACGGCCGTACCGGCAAGCCGCGTAGTTCTCGCAACCTCGACGTTGCCCTCCAACAACCGATGCCGCTTCTCGATGCGCTCAGAACTCGACACCACTCGTCGGGTCCCCATCAGTGGTCGTTCCCAGATGACTGAGCGCCTTCCACCTACGAACATACAAGAGACACACTGGCGAAAAGAGGGCCAACCGCCTGGCAGCTACTCAGTACTAACCAGGTACAAATCGACGCAGTGCTCGATCAGAAGGTCACCTTCCCTGCGCGTCATGGCCTGTATACTCGGTCCTCTCCACGCGGGTTCCCGTATGCGGCGTCATCAATCTCAGAACTCCCCAGGCGATCAGGGCAATAACTACCATCACGATAAGGGTAGCAGGCTCGAAGATCGCCGTGGTCTCCGCACCAGTGGCGGTGCCCCGGGAAAAGATGCCTTCAAAGATGCCCACAAGAAACTGCGTGACGCCATAGATACCACGCACAAAGCCGTTGCTCGGGTTTGCTCCCAGCCCCTTGAAAATCAAGCGAAAGGCCAGAACAACTTCAACCACAGTAAAGACTACACCAACAATTCGTTTTGACGTATTGCTTTCCGCCTTTGTATCCCGTGTCTCCGTTTGCTGGGTCATTTGATCCACCACATCACCTCTTATCGGCTAGAGTGTCTTCTTCCCTCTCAGTAGATTCACCACGACCGCAATGATCGCAAGCACCAGAAGAATGTGAATCAACCCACCCATCGTATACGAACTAACCATGCCAAGAATCCATAAGACCACGAGAATAACGGCAATTGTCCATAGCATAGGTTGTCATTTCTCCTTTGCCGACATCGTGCGCAGAAGGCTCTTGCGCGCTGAATACTGTAGTGGTTTCGATTCTGTTTATTATACCACCAAATCGGAGAACTGTGATTCTATGCCCTGAACCTGCTCAGATTTCTGACAGTGTGAGATTTCAGGATTGAACGTCGGTCCTCTTCTCGAGCGCCTGAGTCAGCGTGAAGACGTCAGCAAACTCCAGGTCACTCCCCTTGGGAATGCCTGTGGCAATCCGTGTAACGCGCACTTCTGATGCGGCCAGCAGCTTTGCGATGTACATCGCAGTGATGTCTCCGTTGAAGTTCGGATTCGTCGCAACAATGACCTCACGCACGCCGTCTAGCGTGATGCGCTCGAAAAGCCGGTCGAGTCGCAGTTCTGCGGGCCCAATGCGCGCTATTGGGTCGATCCGGCCGTGCAGGACATGATACAGTCCCCGGTAGGCCCCGGTTCTCTCGATGGCAGAGAGGTCCCGTATCTCCTCCACAACGCACAGGAGTTTCGTATCTCGCGAGAAATCACGACACACTTCACAAAGATCTCCTTGGGCGAAATTGCCGCATCGTCTGCAGAACGTAACCTCGCGCTTCACGGCCAGGAGAGCTTCGGCCAGCGCTCGAACATCCTCGTCGGACTGGTCCAGCAGATAGAACACTAGTCTGTCGGCCGCCTTTGGTCCGATACCGGGCAGATTGCTCAGCCTGGCTGAAACCTCAATGAAACGCCTGGGCAGGAACACCGTTCATCCGAGTCCGGGAATGTGGGGCATGCCGGCGGTGACCTTCTTCATGATCTCCTCGGCCTGACGGTCTGCCTCAGCCTGGGCTTCGCGCACGGCAGCTATGACAAGATCGGCAGCCATCTCGGCATCGCCAAGGTCGAAATCGGCCTGAATGCTGATACCGATGAGGTCTTTCTTGCCATTGACGACGGCGGTGACGGCGCCTCCCCCTGAGGTCGCAGATATCCTGCGATCCAGCAGCTCCTGGTCAGCGCGTGCCGCATCCTCTTGCATCTTCTGGGCCTGCTTCATAAGATTGTTGACGTTGTACATATGGCTCCTCCCTCATGACCTCAGGAGTCGAACAGCGACTCCGTCGCGTCAAATGTCTTCTTGAGGAGTTCCAGCTTTTCGTCCGCCGGAACCTCTGCTACGACTTCCTGCCGTGCAGGGTCTGGGGATCCTTCCTCAACCAACCTTACCTGGTCGACCGCGTAGGCAGACCGTGCTGCTGGAACGAGAACTTCGTCCTGCTTCTGTTCGAGCATTGTGCGGAACAGCTTGGTCTTCGGTCCTAGCACAATCCGCAGAACGCCCCGATCGACCCCGACTTCACGAACATCAAGAGCTTGCAGCATCACCCCGATGGGCTTGTTTGCCTCAGAGACAAGTGCCTTGAAGCGTGCCCACTGGTCCGCAGACTCCTCCGCCGATCTGCTTTCCGACTCTCCGACAGCCTCGTCAGGAGCGCCAGGGGAAGCATTGGAAACCTTCTGCACAGCCTCTGCCGGCCGCACAGCAGGCCTGAGCGCATCCTGACTGCTCGTGAACTGCACCCCACGGGAGAGCTCTTCACGCGACTGGTCCAGACCCGTCGGAAGGTCGAGAGCTATGGCCAGCAAGAAGGCCTGAACAAGAGGATACGGATCCGACAAGTACGCCGACTGCTGCTGGATTCGTGCAAAGGCTGCAGCAAGGTTCACCAGAGCTGCGTCCGGGAAGACCTTGAGGCGATCGGCAGGAACGCCATCCGTATCAGGAGTCTGGGTGGTCACCTTCACGAGAATGTATCTGCTGATGAGAGCAATTGTCCTCTCAAGCAGGTCAGCAGGTTCTATTCCACCTCGTTCCAGCTGGTCCAGAACGGAAATAACTGCCTTCGGGTCCCGCGAGAGCAGAGCCTGGACAAGCAGAGAAATGTTCTCTTCGGTTGGAAGGCCCAGCAAATCCAGCACAGTCGCACTAGAGACAGATTCCGCTCCAAACACCGAGAACTGGTCGACAAGACCAATAGCACCTCTCATCGAACCCCCGCTCAGCGCAACAATCTGATGAAGGGCTTCATCGGTAATACTTGGAGCCTCGATGTTCCGAACGCCCTGAAGGTACTGGAACATAGCCGTTTCCGAGATCCGCTTGAAGTCGAACCTCTGGCATCGGGACAGAATCGTCTCAGGCAGTTTCTGAGGTTCTGTCGTTGCGAGGATAAAGACGACATAGTCGGGTGGTTCCTCCAGCGTCTTCAGGAGAGCGTTGCATGCCGGGACGGTGAGCATATGGGCTTCGTCGATGATGAAGATCTTCTTGCGGCTGCGAGCGGGAACAAACCTT
>JAPLGH010000033.1 GCA_026390285.1 Caldisericota bacterium | reverse complement strand
TGCAGCCACGATTCGGCGAGTATCCCGCGCGATGACCAACTCCTCGTTCGTCGGGATGACCAGGACCTTGATACGTGAAGACGGCTTGCTGACATCTGTGGCTTCACCGCGCTTCTTCGCGCGATTCTTGTCAACATCGAGTTCTACACCCAGGAATTCCATGTCCCTGACGACCATCTCACGAACGACATCGCTATTTTCGCCTATGCCCCCCGTAAACACGATCGCATCGGCACCGTTCATGGCCGCGATGTAGGAACCAATATACTTCTTGAGTCTGTAGCAGTACACTTCCAGTGCCAGCGTCGCACGCTTGTCGCCCTTGATAGACTCTTCCTCAAGAGTGCGGAAGTCATTGCTGATCCCCGAAATACCCAGAACGCCTGAGTGCTTGTTGAGGAGAGCATTGATCTGTTGAAGGTTAAGCTCTTCCTTTCCCATGATGTAGAGGGGAACTGCGGGGTCGATATCTCCGCAGCGCGTCCCCATGGGCAACCCTTCGAGAGGAGTAAAACCCATAGACGTGTCGACGGATTTGCCCCGATCGACGGCGGTAATGGAAGAACCGTTGCCCAGATGACAGGTGATGAGTTTGAGCTCATCGATGGGTTTCCCCAACGCTGTGGCAGCCTCATGCGATACAAAATAGTGACTCGTACCGTGAAAACCGTACTTGCGGATATGGTTTCGAGCATAGAAAACGTAAGGAATTGCATACATGAATGCTCTGTCCGGCATCGTCTGATGGAAAGCAGTATCAAAGACCGCAATCTGGGGAACCTTCGGCAGCAGGTTGGCGATAGCGTAGATGCCCGCCAGATTCGGCGGATTGTGGAGAGGAGCGATGTCGATACATTCCTCGATCTTGGCTACCACTTCGGGCGTAATCAACGTCGATTCCGAGAACGACTCGGCACCATGGACAACGCGATGCCCGACAGCCTGAATGTCCTCCATGCTCACGAGGACGCCTTTTTCCGGGTCAACCAGAACTCTCAGAATGAGCTCGATGCCAGCCTGGTGCTCAAGGACCTCATGGACAGAGACGACCTTCTTTCGTCCGGTGATCGTATGATTGAGTTGCGCCTGCGCAGTGCCGATCTTCTCCAGCAGGCCTTCGGCCAGCTGCTGGTCATCGTCGTACAGCTTGTACTTGATGGAAGAGCTGCCACAGTTCAGGACCAGAACCTTCATATCTTCTCCTCCGCGTTGTCAACGCGAGCCTCATAGTTATAGAAGCCCTTGCCGCTCTTCACTCCCAGGTACCCATGTCGAGCCAGGTTGCGGACGAGTGCCTGTGGACGATACCGAGTCTCGCCAAGCTCATGGAAGAGGTGCTCGGACCACCCGAGGACAACATCCAGCCCAATCTGGTCTGCAAGGGCAAACGGACCTTTGTTGAAACCAAAACCAAGGCGCATGGCGACATCGATGTCCTCTTTGCTGGCCGTCCCTTCCAGGTACAGCATGACGGCTTCGTTGATGAGGGGGACCACAAGACGCGCCGTGATGTAGCCCGGATTCTCCAGTACGTCGACGGGGGTCTTTCCCATGCGACGCGCCAGTTCCTTCGCACGGTCGACGGTCGCCTGAGACGTATGGACACCTCGCACCATCTCGACCAGCTTGATAGCCGGAACGGTCGCCAGGAAGTGCATGCCGACCAGACGCTCCTTGTTGACCATCTTCAGCGCGATATCCGTAATGGGCAGGATGGCAGTGTTGCTGACGTAGGCGACCTCATCAGAACACAGGTGCTCAAACTGGGCCTCGAGTTCGGCAAACAGGTCCTGCTTGGCCGTCAGATCGTCTGGAATAGCCTCGATGACCAGGTCGACGCTGCCCACATCACCGCGATTCAAGGTGAACTTGATATGAGAAAGCAGGATCTTCTTCTCCGATCCCGTGATTCCCCATCGTTGGAGTTCATAATTCAGGCTGTCCTCGATACACTTCCGAGCGTGCGCCAGCCCTTCCTCCGTACGGTCAACGAGAACGACCTCGAGACCGTGTGCCGCTGCATCCTGAGCAATTCCTGCTCCCATGACCCCGGCACCAAACACCGCAATCCTTCGGATTTCCATGTCCACCTCTCCTGTTACGAAATAGGAAGAGCGGCACGCAGTGCGCCCGCCCATCTCTTCACGTTAATGCAGGTCTCCCCTGCTCTCGCGCATTTCCTCGTCGCTGAGCCCGAAGTAGTGGCCCAATTCATGCAGGACTACGTGCTGGACCAGAGGCATCAGTTCGTCGACCGTATCGACCGAAGACTCGAGGGGGACCTTAAATACGCTGATCTTGTCCGGAAGAGTGCCGCTGTAGTGCGGCCCCCGGTCCCTGAGAGGAACTCCCTGGTACAATCCCAGCAACCCATAGCCGTTGGCGACTCCGGTGCGTTTCAGGACATCCATCGGAGGAAAATCCTCGACGATGACGTCGATATTCTTGAGCGCCGTCCTGAACTGGTCAGGCAGCGTCACAAGAGCGACAAGCACGAGTTCTTCAAAGTCCTTCTGTTCCAGTTCAATCATGATGCATCCTGCTCCCTGATCCGACCGACAACTATTTGTTACATCATACCACAACCAGTGGAGAGAAAAACCCTCTTGCGTGATGCTGGGACCCGTAACACCAAGCCCGACACTCGCCATGATACCTAATGCACGTACAGTCCTTGCATTATGACGGGACTTCCTCTAGTATATCATTGAGGGATGTCGTAAGGCATGCAACTGGGCACTAGGACCGGCTGGAGCTTTCTGGCTCATCTCCTGGCGCCCAGCCCCTCAGCGATCGACCTCATCGTATGCCTCAGGAGGTATCCATGAAACAACGCAACGTTGTTCGCACCATTTACTTGTATCTCGTCACTGTGGTCGGGATCGTCATGGCTCTTACCGGGCTGATCGGGGCAATCACCAATATCCTCAACATGTACGTTTTCCGTCTGATCACATCGGACAGCATGCAGAACGAAGTGGCCTCACTGCTCGAGTTCGCCTCCGCAGTGGCAGTCGGCGTGCCAGTCTGGCTGTACCACTGGGGCATCATCCAGGAAACACGCCATCATGCGCCGGCACTTGCGACAACCGGTCCCGAAGTGACGACCGAAACTGTCACAGCCACTCCGACGCCACAGCCTGAGGGGCGCCGAGATCTCATCAGAAGGCTCTACATCTATCTGCTATCCGCTATTGGGCTGTTCATCGTCATGTTCAACCTCATCAACGTCGCTCCCAGTATCTACAGGGCGTTCTTCATGTCGCCGGATCCGATGATGTCGCCCGTGAAACCGGACACCACCGGTCTTGTCTCGCCAGCAAATACGTATGCGATCCAAAGCCTTATCAGAAACATCGTCGCCGTCCTTGTCGGGACTCCTGTCTGGTTGTACCACTGGCATCTCGGACAGCGCGAGCACCGCGACCTGCTGGGAGACTGACACAGGCGAAGCAACTCGCTGACTCGCGTTGAATTGCCCTTCCCGCAAAGGCACAAAGTCCCCCCTGCTGCACTTCAATCGCAGGTTCGTAAAGGACTTTGCGCCTTCTTGTTTTGAGACCGTTTAGTATATAATTACTCCGAAGTGACCAATCCTGCAGAGGAGAAAAATGGATGAGAATACTATTGTCCAATCCCCTGGTCGTGCCTTCCGCAGTCACCATTCCGACGGATTTGAGGGGGCCTGGCCTGGAAGGTCTGAGTTCTCTGCCATCTTGGACTGTCCGCCCGTGTCAAGAAGCTTCTATGCCTCTGAGGGTGCAGCAGCTGCCCTCTCCACCATTCTAAGGGAGTGAAGCCATGAAAGCACTGGAAGTACGCAACATCTCCAAGATGTTTCCCGGAAATCTTGCGAACGACAACATCTCGTTCTCTGTGGAAAGAGGCGAGATCTTCGCCATTGTCGGGGAAAACGGAGCGGGGAAGAGTACACTGATGAACATCATTTACGGCATCTACACAGCATCGGGCGGTGACCTCCTGGTCAATGAAAAGGAAGTCAAGATTCGTTCGGTCGAGGATGCCATCAAACTGCGGATGGGCATGGTGCACCAGGAGTTCATGCTGATTCCGAGGTTCACTGTCACGCAGAATATCGTGATCGGCGATGAGCCACACAAGGGCATCTTCTTCGACTATGGCAGGGCAGTGCGCGAAGTCCGGGAGCTCTCAGAGAGAGTCTCACTGACTGTGAACGCCTCGGCTCTCGTGGGCGACCTGCCGGTCGGCGTCCAGCAGCGTGTCGAGATCCTCAAAGTGCTGCGAAGGGGGGCCGAGATCCTTATTTTCGATGAGCCAACAGCCGTCCTCACACCCGAAGAAACGGTCGATCTGTTCGTGACTATGCGCAAGCTACAGGCAGAGGGAAAGACGATCCTGTTCATCAGCCACAAACTGAAAGAGGTCATGGAGATCGCCAATCGTATAGCAGTCCTGCGTCGCGGCAAATTGCAGGGCATCGTCAACAAGAAAGACACAAACGAAGAGGAACTGGCTCGCATGATGGTAGGCCGCAACGTTGTCCTCGAGATTCCCAAGGTCGACGTGGAAGTAGGAGCTGTGGCGTTTGCGTGTCACGACCTCCATGTCAGAAACAAGCGCGGATACGAGGCCGTCAAGGGCATGACCTTCGACGTCCACGGTGGAGAAATCGTCGGCATTGCAGGCGTCCAGGGCAATGGGCAGGATGAACTGGTCAACGCGATGATCGGTTTCTCGCATCCAGTCTCAGGTTCGATGGAACTCAACGGAAAGAACATGCGCATGGTCACCACGGCGCAGCTGCGCAAGGAGGGCATGAGCTACATCACCGAAGACCGTGCACGCAGGGGCCTTGTCATGCCATACACGGTACGCGAGAACTCCGTCATGGGACAACACTTGGGCAAACCGTTCAGCAAGGGCATCAGAATGGACTATGACAAGGTTGGAGAGTTTGCCGAAGGGAAGGTCAAGGAATACGACATCCGCCCGGGTGACGTTTATGATACAGCAGGATCGCTCTCGGGTGGCAACCAGCAGAAACTCATCCTGGCCCGTGAGCTGTCTCTGCCGCACAACTTCCTGATCGCTTCACAGCCGACACGCGGTCTGGACGTCGGCGCCACCGAATTCGTGTATCGCAAGCTACTCGAGGAGAAGAAAGCTGGCAAGGCTATCCTGCTCATCTCACTCGAACTCTCCGAGATCCTCGGCTTGTCCGACCGTATTCTGGTCATGTTTGAGGGCCGCATCGTCGGAGAGACAACCCCGGACAAGGCGACCGAGGAGGCCCTGGGGCTTCTGATGCTCGGCGTCGGTATCGACAAGAAGGTGCAATCGTGAGTGAAAGCAATTTCACTACCAAGTTCCTCAAGGTCTTTGGCATCGACAATCAGGGACACAACCGGAGAGATCCTCTGAATGTATGGGTCCCTCTGATCTCCATTAGTCTGGCTCTTGTCGTTGGCATGATCGTCATAGCCGCCTCCGGTCGAAATCCGTTTCGGGCTTACGCGCTCCTGTTTGGCGATTCTGGGCTCATCCCCGGCGGCTCAGCATGGCGGCGCGAATTCGCCGAACTGCTCATCAAGAGCGCCATGTACATTGCGACAGGTCTCTCCGTCGCCCTCGCATTCAAGGGCGGCCTGTTCAACATTGGGGCCGAGGGCCAATTCTGGGTAGGCGCCATCGTAGCGACGTTCTTTGGATACTGGGCTCCCGTAGCCCACACCTTTGGAACAATGTACGCCGCTCTGGGGAGCTTTGGCTGGATAGCGCAACTCCTGCATGGGGCCATCTGTATCATCATGGGGATGCTTGCAGGCGGCGCATGGGCGGCAGTCGCCGGCTTTCTCTATGTCAAGCGCGGCGTCAACATCGTCATCGGCACGATCATGCTCAACTGGATCGCCTGGTTCCTGATCACAAGCTGGTTGGTGACAGGACCCATGACGCCTCCCTCCCAGACGTTCACTTCTGGCAGTTTCTATGTGACTGACACGGCCAAGCTGTTGAGGATCATGATGCCGACACGCCTCAACACCAGTATTCTGCTGGTGTTGCTCGCGGCGTATGCCACCTGGTTCCTCCTGTACAAGACGACGATCGGCTATGAGATCCGCGCCATCGGCTACACCGCCAACATTGGCATGGAAACCCCGCGTGCGCAGGGTATCAACGTCAGCCGCCGCATCCTGCAGCTCATGTTCTTCTCCGGAAGCCTTGCAGCGCTCGGTGGCTCCTTCTTCATCCTGGGTCTGACGTACCAGTTCCCCAACACTGCGACCATGGGATACGGCTGGACTGGCATCGGCATCGCGTTGATCGGCCAGAGCGAACCCCTGGGTGTCGTACTGGCAGGCCTGTTCATTGGTGCGCTGCGCACCGGAGCCACGTCGATGCAAGTCGCCAACATCCCCAAGACATTCTCCAACATCATCGAGGGCGTGACCGTCGGCTTCATCGCCCTGCAGGTTGCCGTTCGGTACTACCTGGTCAAGATCATCCAGCACCGGCACAGCCGTGCAAATCCGCCAGCAGACCAGGAGGCCGCAGCATGAACATCACGCAGATCAACCTCACGATCGCACAGATGCTGGATTACACCACGCCGATCCTCTTTGCAGCGCTGTGCGGCGTCCTCAGTGAAAACGCGGGTGTCGTCAACATTGGTTTGGACGGCATCATGCGTTTCGGCGCATTCTTCGGGCTGGTCGGCGCATTCTTCTCCCACTCCCCCTGGATCGGCCTGTTGCTCGGTATCGCCATAGGCTGCCTTGTGGGAGCGCTCCATGCCTTCATCACCATCAGGTGGAATGGCGACCAGACCGTCGCTGGAACGGCCGTCAACGTCATCGCTGTCGGCCTCATGACGTACTTGCTGGAATTCGTCTTCAGCACGACCGGGTACTCGCCGCAGCTCCAGAACTACTTTGGAGCTCAAGCATACCGCGTGCATCTCCCCTTCCTTGCCAAGATACCCCTTCTCGGGGCTTTCTCCAACCTCTCGTTTATGATATGGCTCGGCTTCATCTGTACAGTTCTCATGCACGTACTGCTGTACCATACGGTCCTCGGCCTGCGCATCCGTACCTGCGGCGAGAACCCCAAGGCAGCCACGACGCTCGGCATCAATGTGTCTCGTGTTCGCTGGTTCGCCGTCGTCGCAGGAGCAGCGCTCGCAGGCGTTGGCGGTGCTGCGCTGTCCATCAGCTCATTCTCGGGATTCAGCGACTCCATGCCCAACGGTGTCGGGTTCATAGGCCTGGCCGCCATGATCTTTGGCAAGTGGACTCCATTCGGCGCCCTCGGAGCTGCACTTCTCTTTGGAACGGGTCAGATCGTGCAGTCCATCATCGCCGTCACAGGCATTGCTCCCAAGCTGGCGCCGGGTCTCACGCTTATCCTGCCATACGTCCTTACGCTGGCTGTTCTGGCAGGCTTTGTCGGCAGGTCTATTGCACCCGCAGCGGACGGCCTTCCGTACTACAAGGAACAGCGCTAGTCGATCCTTTCCCGAGCCGCCGGAGGATGTGGTCCTCCTGCGGCCTGTTCACTACTCCCATGGAGGTGCGTCATGAATAGTCAGTCGGGCGAGCAGAAAATGCAGTGGGCGATCCGTCACATGCCAATCCTGTCCTCAGTCGCAGAACGCTTCGAGAAAGAACAGCCTTTTGCGGGGCTCAACGTCGTCATCGCCCTCCACCTGGAGGCCAAGACAGCCAACCTGGCCTACGTGATGCTGCGTGGCGGCGCTCACGTCGCCATTACGGCATCCAACCCCATCACCACGCAGGACGATGTGGCTCAGGCACTTGCGGAACGAGGGGTCACGGTCTTTGCCAAACGCGGCGAGACGCCGGCTGAGTACAAGGAGTACTTCACCCGCGTCCTGGCCACCAAGCCCAATTTGCTGATCGATGACGGCGGGGATCTCGTGAACGCCGTTCACTTCGAGCATCCAGAACTCCTGCCCGCCATTGTGGGAGCATGTGAAGAAACCACGACCGGCGTCATTCGCGACCGGGCACTCGCGCGCGCTGGCAAACTGTCGTTCCCGGTCATCGGAGTCAACGAGGGACTGTGCAAGCACCTCTTCGACAACCGTTTTGGCACGGGACAGTCCGCTTGGGACGCCATTCTGCGGACGACCAACATGAACATCGCAGGCAAGGTCGTGGTCGTCGCGGGGTATGGATGGGTCGGCAAGGGCGTGGCCATGCGTGCCAGAGGCCTCGGTGCACAGGTCATCGTTACGGAAGTCGATCCCGTCAAGGCTGTCGATGCACACATGGAAGGCTATCAGGTTATGCCGATGCTCGAGGCCGCAAGGATCGGAGAGATCTTCATCACGTGCACCGGCGACGACAAGGTCATCACCAGGGAGCATTTCGGCGTCATGAAAGACGGTGCCCTCCTGTGCAACGCCGGGCACTTCGATATTGAAGTCGACGTCCAGCACTTGCGGAACAAGGACCCCCGGCACCACGAAGTCCGGCACAACATCGAGGAGTACGTTTGCGATGGAAAGCATCTCTACGTCCTGGGTGAGGGACGCCTCGTCAACCTGGCATCCGCCGACGGGCACCCCATCGAGATCATGGACCTGACATTCGCGTTGCAGGCGTTGTCGGCCGAGTACCTGGTCAAACACCAGGAGTCTCTGCCCAAAGAACTCATCACTGTACCAGAGACAATCGACGACATGGCCTCGAGGGCATTCCTTGCATCTCGTGGCCTGGCCATCGACACACTGACTGAAGAGCAGAGCAGGTATCTCGACTCGTACTAGACCTCAGAGACAGGCATAGATCGTACCGCAGCGAAGGGTTGGACGGGATGTCCAGCCCTTCGCAATAAGACCATCAGGCAGCGGTCTAGCCCAGAGCGTACCAGTTGCCCCCGTCGCGCTTGACGCGGTACAGCGCTTCGTTCGCTCGCACGATGATGTCGTTGGCTGACTTGTCCTTGTAGTCCACGATGGACCCTCCAACCGAAACAGACACCTCGATAACGTTCTTCGGGCTATCCGGCGACGACAGGACAGAGTGATGGACGAGCCCGACAATCCGTTCACTGAGCTTCTCGATTCCCTCGAGTTCGACAAGCGGACACACAATGATGAACTCATCTCCGCCAAAGCGAGCGAGGAAGTCCATTGAGCGCAGCGACCGCTGCAGAACGGACGCGACGGATTTCAGCACTTCGTCTCCCGCCAGATGTCCAAAGGTGTCGTTGATGCTCTTGAACTTGTCGACATCGATTATCACAAGCCCAAACCGCTGGAAATGCCTCTTGAACAGCTCGTATTGCTGCTCCAGGATCGTGTCGATGTAGCGTCGATTGTAAAGACCGGTCAGATGGTCGACAATGGACACGTCAGATAGCTGCTTCAGCTGTCCCGCAAGAGCACTTCCAGCCACCGATTGAAGCTCGCCGAAGATCTCGACGCCGTACCGTTCGCCTCTAACCTGCAGGATGGAGGCCTTGACGTACACGGCTAGCCGCTCTCCGTCTTTCCGCTTGAGGAAGACCTCTTTGGCGTCCTGCCGCTCGCCAGCCTCCATGCACTTTTGCAAAGGGCATCCGTCGAAACACAGGTTCTTGCCAAGGACATCCATATGCACCAGGATGTTGTCGTAACAGTGCTTGGTCAGCACTGCATCGGACGAGTAGCCGGTAATGCGCTCCGCCCCCTTGCTCCAGAAGACGATCTCGCGTTCTGCGGTTGTCACGTACACGCCGTCCGAAACAGCGTCCAGAATGCTGCGCAGGCTCTCGTCGAGTACTCCTGTAATCATCTTTCCCTCCTGATTGGCGTAAATCGCGTGACGCGCCCCGCAGTCACGAGATCGTGACGACGACGGGAGTGTGGTCTGACGGCTTCTCCCAGCGCCTCGGCTCGACATCGACCATGCAGTCGGTGACGCGCGCAGAAAGCGCCTCCGAACCCCACGCATAGTCGATGCGCATGCCCATGCGGCGCTTGAACATGTTCATGCGGTAGTCCCACCAGGTAAACTGCTGCTCACCGTGGAATCTGCGGAAAAGGTCGACAAACCCCCACCCACGCAGATGCTCGAGCACTTCACGCTCTTCCTGCATGAAGCCGATGGCGTCCTGCATCTCGTCGGGAGCCCAGACGTCCTGGGGATCCGCGGCTACATTGAAATCTCCCATGAACAGCAAATAATGGTCCCGGGAATACGTTGTACCGAGATACCTCCGAAACTCCTCGAAGAACTGAAGCTTATGCAAGAATGCCTCGTCGCCACGCTCACCGCCATGCGGCAGATACCCGTCGATCAGCGTGACACCGCCGACGTCCACTGCCAGAATCCGGCTCGGGTCATTGCCGGCCCAGCCCTTGACAACACTGGAGACGGCCAGTCTGGATGCAATGGCAACACCGTTGTAGGTCTTCTGGCCGGACATCGCAACCTGGTACCCCAGTGCTTCGAACTCTGCGACAGGGAATGTCTCGTCGACCGTCTTGGTCTCCTGCATGGCGAGGACGTCCACCTGTGACTCCTGTAGCCACCTCTGGACAACAGGAAGGCGGGCACGCACAGAGTTCACATTCCATGTCGCTATCTTCATGGCTCACTCCTCATGAACATTGTACGCAGGTTTCCGCCCGACTGCACGACCTCTGCTCACCGTCCTCGCCATGGCGGCTGCAAGCCGTTGTCTATCCCACAGTTCGATCCCCGACCTGGCCGCCAGCTCTCGGGCTGATTCCGTGAACCCACTGCTCGCGACGACCATGCCACGCGTGCCACAGTAATACTGGACGGCTCCCAGAGCCTCCTGCACGGCGCCGATGCCGACGTTGCCGGCGTACCTCTTTGCCTGAACGACGATGCGGTGACGGGGCGACGTCAGCACCAGGTCGGCCCCAAAGTCATGACTCATGCCGATGTGCTGGACGTGGTAGCCGAGATGGGTAAACAGCACGGCCAGGAACTCCTCAAACTGCGTGCCGTCCATGGCGTCGATCGAACGCAGCGTTGCTCGGTGAAACACGCGGTCTTGACGAATCCGGATGGCGATGCCGGCCACGGCGACGAGGACAAGGAGCGCAGCAGTTGCCACCAGCGAGGGGACGAACGGCAGGAATGCATTCCAGCCGGCGGTCACGGTCCTGGAGGCCCACTCGGCGATTCGCTGCTGCAATGCGCTCAAGACTCTCTGGATGTCAGGCAAGCAGGGCCTCGATCTCCGCCTTTCTGCTCATGGTGGCATCGTACCCTCGCGCGACATACTCGTGGACATCCGAAGGCTCGCAACCCCTGAGATCAGGCCGGATCACCAGGTCAGCCCTCTCGAGCTCCGGCCGTGCAACGTTGTTGAATGTCAGGTTGACCGAAAGCTCGAGCACCTTGGGGATGTTCCAGCTGGGTTTGTAGTCTTGGTGCTGAAGCACGTCGTAGAGAGACACCGCAATGACGCTGGTAGCGCCTCGTTTCCGCAGCTCGGTCACGGGAACGGGCAGTGAGAAGCAGCCATCCAGCAGATACTGACCACCGACCTCGGTGACCGGAAACACACCTGGCATGCCGAAACTCCCGGACAATGGACCCCAGATGTCCCCACTGTCGAAAACAAGGGCTCCGCCGCTCTGCACGTCGGTTGCGGCGATGCACACGGGCTTCTGGAGAGCTTCGAAGACCGTCACGGGGAGTTCGTTGCGGAGAGCGGCGCGCAGACGCGAGGGCGTCGTCAGGCGGCCCACGGGAACGACGGCCCCAAACAGCATGGCCACTTGAGCACTGTACTTGACGCTCAGGGCTTCCAGGCCCGCCGCGTTGAGACCCGCCGCGTTGAACACGGCTACCACTGCGCCCATGGAAGCGCCCGAGAGAAGGCCAATCTGGACGTGAAGTTCTTCCAGCGCCTTCACCACCCCAATATTCGCATACCCAAGGACCCCGCCCGAACTGAGAGCCAGGCCGAGTCTCTGCTTCTTGCGAGTTTTCATAGTCGCACTTCCTGTTTCGGGGACAGGAATGATCCCCTGGTCAGTAGTATATTGCAGATACGGTAGCCGGACAACAGCGCTGTTCAACACATCCCTCGGCTTGACACGACCCCCTCCATCCTATACTTGAATTGACGTCAGGAGGCACGCACGGCCGTTTTCGACGTCGTGGGACCGATCATGATCGGACCTTCCAGTTCACACACGGCAGGCGCTGCCAAGATCGGTTACTTGGCACAGCGTGTCTACAGCAAGCCCGTCAGTCGAGCGCGCATCACACTCTACAATTCGTTTGCGGAGACCGGTCAGGGAGGTTTGA
>JAPLGH010000052.1 GCA_026390285.1 Caldisericota bacterium | reverse complement strand
TTCGCCACGTCGCGGGACATTCTCCGGCTCCTGGTCCAGATCAACGAGACCTACCACACCACCATCGTGCTGGTCACGCATAACGCTGCCATCGCCGACATGACGGACCGCCTCATCCGGCTGCGCAGTGGCGAGGTCGAGGAGGACCGTCTGGTCGGTCGCCTCATCAAGGCAGAGGAAGTGACCTGGTGAACACCCTGCTGAAACGCCTTCCCCGCACCGTCCGCTCGAACCAGTGGCTCGTCTACGGCAGTATCACCCTGGTCATGCTTGCCTGCATGATGTATGCCAGCCTCAACGCGATGATAGTCGATATCCGCGAGAGCAGATCGCGGTTCGAACGCGAGTCCCAGATCGAATCAGCCACCTTCCTGCCGCAGAAACCCTTTGCAGACCTGTCGAGCTTCGAACACGACCACGGCCTTACAATCGAACGTCGCCGGGAGGTTGACGCTGTGGTCGACAGCGGCCTCACGCTGCGAGTGTTCGAACGAACGACACGTGTGGACATTCCCGCCATCACTGCCGGCCGTGACGTGCAGGCAGACGACGAGATGCTCCTCGGTCAGACCGTCGCCACCGCCCTCAAGATCCCGCTGGGGACGAAGATGACCCTGCTGGATCGTTCGTTCACCATTGTTGGGTTGGCAGCAGTCCCGGACTACATGTACCCTATCCGCACCACGGATGATTCCGGCATCATTCTGGACCCCAAGGCGTTTGGCATTGCCGTCATCACACCTGCTGCAATGGACAGCTGTGCCCCCAGGGCTCTCGCGACCTGGCACATCAGGACGGTCGATGGGACAACCGCCACGGCAAGACAGGCACTGACCGAGACGATCGGCCTTACGTACTGGCAGGACATCACGACAAACCCGCGCTATACCCTGGCCACCGTCAAGCTTGAAGGAGCAGCGTCAGCAGAGACCAGCATGCCACTGGTCATCCTCCTTCTGACCTGCCTGCTGCTGGCTGCGGCACAGGGCCGCATGGTCCGCATGCAGCGGGCCCAGCTCGGGACACTCAAGGCGATGGGCTACTCGACGTGGGAACTCGTTCTGCAGGAACTGGCACTCCCGGCTCTCATTGCGTTGTCGGGGTCGGTGCTGGGGGTCCTCTCATCGATTTTCACGATGCGCCCCCTGCTGAACTTCATGGTCAGCTACTTCAGTATTCCACTGTACGTGACAACCATCCCATGGAGTGCTGCCATCGTCGGCATCGTGGCTCCCGTGTTCTTCACTGTCCCAGCTGTTGCAGTGGTTGCGACGCGTCTTCTGGGCCAGGCACCGGTCAAGCTGATGCAGGCGACCGCCCTCAGCACCCGGCCCGGGCTCCTGGAGAGGTCCCTTCACCTCAAACGCGGCTCGTTCCAGAACCGGTTCGCCGTACGGGCTGCGGTGCGCGGCCTGACACGGCTGACACTGCTGATGCTCGGGGCTATGCTCGCAGGCTACCTGCTCCTGTTCGGCGGCGCGATGCGCGACTCGATGAACATGCTGGTGCGCGGTGCGTTCCAGGACACGCAGTACAACTACACCTACGTGCTGACGACACCGAAGGTCGAGAACCCGTGGGGCGGAGAGGGCATCACCACAGTGCCATTCACGACGACCGACGGACGGCTGACGTTCCAGGTGATGGGACTGCCCGCCACGTCGACGCTGCTCGTCCCTCATGACAGCAAAGGCCAGGCCATCCCCATCGACCGCGTCATCATCACGCGTGCGCTTGCGCAGAAGCTCAACTTGAAAGCAGGCAACAGCTGGACGAGGCAGCAGTCAGTCACCGGACAGGAAGTCACACTCACGGTCGACGCCGTGGCCGAGATGTATACAACGGCAGCCGTCATCATGCCCCAGGAGCGGTTGAATAGCATCGTCGGAGCATCACTCGGCAGTTTCAACGCCATCCTCAGCGCGACAAGTCTGCAGATCCCCGCCCAGGACGTGATGATGATGGTCTCCATGGCACAGAGCCGCGCCGCCTTCAACTCTGCCGTTATGCCACTCTGGATGATACTCGGGTCAGTAGCGGTTATAGCAGTCTTCATTGCACTGCTGGCTCTGTCGATCGTCACGACGCTGACTGTCGAGGAGGAGCGCTTCACCATCTCGCTGCTCAAGGTCCTCGGATACCGGGCAGAGGAGCTCAACCGGATGGTCCTTGGGTCGGGGATCGTCGCAGTAGCAACCGGCTTCCTCATCGGCATCCCCCTGCTGCTGACCTCCCTGGGAAAACTGCTTTCCACAACAACGAGTGGCATCAGTTTCAGCCTGCCGATACGGCTCACACCACTGTCGATCCTGTTCTGTGCCGTCATCATGCTAGCCACGTACCTGGTGTCGTTGAGAGCTGCGCGCCGCAAGGTGATGGGCGTGCAGATGGCTGTCAGCCTCAAGGCTGCACGAGAGTAATGCAGGCGGCATCACCGCACCCCTCCACGCCCGACTGCAGGCGGACCGCCCTGATCACTGCGGCGATCAGTGAATTCGCTGCAAATGGCTACCTGGCCGCCTCGACGAACCGCATCGTCGAAGCGGCCGGTGTCAGCAAGGGGCTGCTATTTCATTATTTCGGCAACAAAAAGGGTCTATACATGGAGGCTGTTCAGACGTGCGTCACCGAAGTGATACGCCACTTCGACGAGCGCCTGGGACCGACCAGTACCGACGTGTTTGAGCGTCTCAGACAGTACACGCTGGCCAAATGGTCCTTGGTCGAAGAGGAGCCCTCGATATTCGCATTCCTCCAGGAAGCCATGACCAACCCCCCTGCCGAACTCCAGACGGATCTGCAGGCAGCTACCGCGGAGATCGTCGCCTCGACGTACCAGCGACTCTTCCAGGACATCGACACGAGCACCTTCAGACCGGGCGTGACTGTCGAACAAGCCATGCGCCTGCTCTCCTGGACGTTCGACGGTCTGGGGAAGCAGTATGTGACCATCCTCCAACAACAGCCACTTGACCTCGCCAGCGTGCGGAGTGTCATATTTGGCGAGGTAGACACGTATGTTACCCTGTTGCGCCACGGTATCGAAAGAGATCCCTCCTGATTGCCTTTCCTGAACGACTCAACCTTCCTGTACTTGGAGAAGAACGCGAAGCAACGAGACATCTGACCCTTATCAACCTTGACGAGGGGTGAATGCCGCCAGCCCGGGCGATGAAGCGTCGGCTCCCGCCGACCGGGCAGCAGAGGATGGAGGTCATTATGCCATTCGTCGACCAAGACATTGCCGCTCAGCTGGAAGGTGTGTGGACACTGGAACTGGTCAACTATGCCGAGACCCTCAAACGAATGCGTCTGAGGCCGTCTGCCACCACAGAATCAATCGGTGACGGCGTCTGTGTCTACACGTTGCCGGATCTCCCTGTCAACAGGGCTGCCGGCATGGGACTGCACAGTCCCGTCACCGCCGGTCAGATGCAGGAGATTGAACGCTTCTTCGCCGATCGCGAAATGCCGGCACAATTCGATCTCTGTCCCCTGGCCGATCCCTCCCTGCTGGACCTCACAGCAGAACGTGGCTACCATGTCGTCCGGTTCCTCGATGTCCTGTCCATGGACCTGCCATCCCAGAATCCCCTGCCTGCCGTGCCGCTCGGCGTCGAGATCCGTACGATCGCCGCCGAGGAGACCGAGACATGGGCACGGGCGGTCGCTTCCGGTTTTGCTGCGACAGACGGCCTCGACGAGTCGGACACCAATGTGGTCCTTGCGCGCGCCGCCGCACACAGTCCCGGCGTCATCTGTTACCTGGCTACGGTCGGAGGACAGCCTGTCGGCGGAGGCGCCATGGTCCTGCACGACCACCTTGCAGCCCTCTTTTCCTCCAGCACGAGGTTGCCGTTCCGCGGACGAGGCATCCAGAATGGCCTCGTCGCCACGCGCCTGAGAGCAGCAGCTTCCGCCGGCTGTACGACCGCCTCCGTGCTGGCAACGCCGGGAAGTGTGTCGCATCGCAATCTGGAAAGGGCCGGCTTCAGGGTCGCGTACACGCGCCCCACCCTGCAGAGGTAGCACCCCGGACTACCCACTGCCGGCCAGCTTCTTCACGATTGGCGGTGACGCCGCCTGTGGAGCGGGTATTCATCCCGTTTGCGGCGATGCATTCCCATCATCTTGACGTCACCGGCCTTTGGCCTTAGCATGGTGATGTTCCTGACAGGTCGCCTGCCAGTCACTGCGCAACCGCAGCTGGACGTAGGGCTTGCCAGAGTCAATTCTTATCAAGGTCGGGAACCCACCACATCATTTGCATGGAGGTTTCTGTCATGACAAGCACAGCGAATACGCAACAACCACAGGGCCTGACAACCGCAGAGGCACAACAGCGCCTCCGGGGCGAAGGGCTGAACGAGCTGCCCCCCGCGAGCAAACGCGGATGGGTCCATATCCTGCTCGAAATCGTCAGGGAACCGATGTTCCTTCTGTTGCTCGCATGTGGCACGCTATACCTCGTCCTCGGCGACCGGGAAGAAGCGTTGATGCTCCTGGGGTTCGTGTTTGTCGTCATCAGCATCACCTACTACCAGGAAAAGAAGACCGAGAATGCGCTGGACGCCCTGCGCGACCTATCCAGCCCGCGTGCCCTGGTCAGGCGTGACGGTGAATGGGTCCGCATCGCAGGCCGCGATGTTGCTCGCGGTGACGTCATGATGCTGTCGGAAGGAGACCGCGTCCCAGCGGATGCCGTCATCCTGTCCTGCACCAACCTGCACGCCGACGAGTCGCTCCTCACCGGCGAGTCCGTCCCTGTTCGCAAGGCCGAATGGGACGGTGAGATGGAAATGGGCCGTCCAGGCGGCGAAGATCTGCCCTTCGTCTATTCGGGCACGCTCGTCGTCTCCGGACAGGGTGTCGCCGAAGTGCGAGGCACCGGGCTCCGCACTGAAATCGGGAAAATCGGCAAGGCGCTTCAGTCCTTGGACACGGAGAAACCACCCCTGCAGAAAGAGGTCACCAACCTGGTTCGCGACATGGGGCTGGTCGGCGTCGGCATGTGCGTCATCGTCACGGTGGTCTTTAGCCTGACTAACGGCAACAACCCGCTTGCCTGGCAGCGCGGATTCCTCTCCGGCCTGGCCATGGCCATGGGCGTCCTGCCCGAGGAGTTCCCCGTGGTCCTGACCATCTTCATGGCCATGGGCGCCTGGCGCATGTCTCAGAACCAGGTCCTGACCCGCCGCATGCCGGCCATCGAGACCCTCGGGTCGGCGACCGTGTTGTGTGTCGATAAGACAGGCACCCTGACCGTGAACAGGATGACTGTCCGCAAGCTGGCAGCCGGCGGCGAGTACTTCCACATTCCCGCGACCGGACTCCCGGGCGTCCTGCCCGAACCATTCCATGAGCTGGTCGAGTACTCAGTCCTTGCCTGTGAGGCCGACCCCTTTGACCCCATGGAACGCGCTATCCTGGCCATGGGACAGGGCGCCCTCAAGGGGACCGAACACCTGCACGAGGACTGGCAGTTCCAGCGTGAGTATCCGCTCTCGCGCCAGTTGCTGGCCCTGTCGCACGCGTGGCAGATGCACTCCGGCGACGGCAGTGTAGCCGCCAAGGGTGCGCCGGAGGCGATCCTCGACCTGTGTCACATGCCACAGGCACAGCAGCGACTGGTTATGAAGCAGGTCCTGGACATGGCGAACGACGGTCTGCGTGTCCTGGGAGTCGCCCGTGCCCCCAGCGACAGTGCGAACCTCCCCGACAACCAGCACGACTTCGACTTCAGATTCATCGGTCTGATCGGGCTCGCAGACCCCATCCGCGCGACCGTGCCCGCCGCCGTCGCCCAGTGCCGCCGTGCAGGCGTGCGTGTCGTCATGATCACGGGTGACTACCCCGGCACGGCACAATCGATAGCGCGCGAGATTGGTCTACAGCGCCCGGGTCTCATCGTCACTGGGCTCGAGCTCGAGGCCATGTCCGAAGAAGAGGTCAGCAGGAAGATCAGCGACGTCAGCGTGTTTGCCCGTATGGTCCCCGAGCAGAAACTTCGCCTGGTTCAGGCCCTGAAGGCAAACGGCGAGATCGTCGCCATGACCGGCGACGGAGTCAACGACGCGCCGGCCCTCAAGAACGCCCACATCGGCATCGCCATGGGCGAACGGGGCACCGACGTCGCCCGTGAGTCCGCCGCCATCGTCCTGCTCAAGGACGACTTCAACAGCATCGTGGCAGCAGTACGCATGGGGCGTCGCATCTTCGACAACATCCGCAAAGCCATGGGCTACATTCTTGCGGTCCATGTCCCGATCGCAGGCCTGTGCCTGATCCCCGTGCTGCTGCACTGGCCTCTCATTCTTCAGCCGGTACACATCGTGTTCCTGGAACTCATCATCGACCCGACGTGCTCCATCGTGTTCGAAGGAGAACCCGAGGAGGCCGACATCATGGACCGGCCGCCACGTGACTCGTCGAAGGCGACATTCAGCCGCAAGCTAGTATTGACCAGCCTTCTGCAGGGCTTCGGCATCCTGGTCGCCGTCCTGATCGTTTTCGGCCTAGGGTTCTACAAGCGGGGAATAACCGAAAGTGACGCGCGTGGACTGGCGTTCACGACACTCATCTTCGCCAACGTGGCGCTCATTCTGACAAACAGGTCCTGGACACGCAGTATCATCCATGCCCTGCGCACACCCAACAGATCGGTGTGGTGGGTCATCGCCGGAGCGCTCGGCCTGCTGGCTGTCACCCTCTATGTCCCTGTGGCTTCGCGCCTCTTCAAGATGGCGGCGCAGCACCCGATGGATGTCCTCATCTCGGCAGCGGTCGGCACCAGCACGGTTCTCTGGTTCGAGCTGTTCAAGGCGCTGAGGCCCAAGGCACTGGCGTAGGCTCCGCAAGAACGTCCTGCCGGCATCGGAGGTGCGCGGAAGATCTCCGTCCGTCCAGCAATGTTGCATGCGCTTCCAGTTCGCACAGAATAACAGGTAGATGATCACTCATCGGGAGGCAGCAATGGCAACATTGACACTTGCAAAGCTTGCAACGCGAGTCCGCTATGACATCCTGCACATGACGACGGAAGCAGGGTCCGGCCATCCGACGTCCTCGATGTCCGCGACCGATCTGTTGACCGGCCTGTTCTTTGGCGGCACCTTCCGCTTCGACCTGGACCACCCGCAGAACCCCTGCAACGACCGGATCATCTTCTCCAAGGGGCACGCCTCCCCGCTGTTCTACGCGCTGTATGCGGCTGCCGGCGTCCTGTCACAGGAGGAATTGCTCACGTATCGCAGGATGGGCTCACCCCTGGAGGGGCACCCAACACCACGCTTCGCGTATGCCGAAGCGGCTACGGGGTCGCTTGGCCAGGGGCTAGGCATCGGCGTGGGCATCGCCATGAACGGCCGATACCTAGACAAGCTGCCATACAATACCTACGTACTCATGGGCGACAGCGAAGTAGCGGAAGGCTCCGTCTGGGAAACTGCGGAGTTGGCGTCGCACTACCAGCTGGACAACCTGGTGGGCATCCTGGACATCAACCGGCTGGGCCAGCGCGGCGAGACCATGCTGGACTGGGACCTTGACACGTACGAAGCGCGCTTCGGCGCCTTCGGCTGGCACACGATCGTCCTCGAGGACGGGCACGACATCGACGCAGTCCAGGCTGCCTATGGTGAGATCGACCACGCGTGCGGCTGCCCTACCGTCCTCATCGCCCGGACTGTCAAGGGCAGGGGCGTTTCGTTCCTCGAGAACCAGGACGGCTGGCACGGAAGAACGCTGAAGCGTGAGGAGTTCGACCGCGCAGTCCTCGAACTGGGACCGGTCGACTTGAACATGCACGGCACCATCGAGAAACCAGTCCAGACTGTACCGGCGGTCTGGGCTCCTCTCCCGGTCGAGCAGCCTGCAAGCGCGAAGGCGATGTCGACGCGCGAAGCGTACGGGCGTGCGCTCGTCGACATCGCCCCGTCACACCCGGATATGGTGGTGCTGGACGCCGAGGTCAGCAACTCGACCTTTGCTGCCACCTTCGGCAAGGCGTATCCTGAGCGGTTCTTCGAGATGTTCATCGCAGAGCAGAACATGGTCTCTGCCGCATTGGGATTCAGCACACGGGGCAGGATCCCCTTCGTCTCGACGTTTGCAGCCTTTTTCACCCGCGCATTCGACCAGGTCCGCATGGCACAGTACGCCATGGACCGGGCCAACATCAAGTTCGTGGGTTCACACGTCGGCGTCGCGATCGGGCCGGACGGCCCTTCTCAGATGGGCCTGGAAGACATAGCCATGTTCCGCACGCTGGTGAACAGCGTCGTACTGTATCCAGCTGACGACACGGCCGCAGCAGCACTGGTTCGACAGATGGCGGATCACCACGGCATCTGCTACATGCGGACCACCCGTCAGGCCCTGCCACGCCTCTACAAAACCAGGGAAAAGTTTCCCATCGGCGGCAGCAAGACCCTCCGCCACAGTGACGACGACCGCGTGACCCTAGTGGGCGCCGGCATTACGGTCCACGAAGCCCTGAAAGCAGCAGAAACGCTGGCTGCCATGGGGATCCCTACGCGTGTGATCGACCTGTACAGCGTCAAACCGCTGGACCTGACGACACTGCACAAAGCAGCAGCGGAGACCGCAGCCATCATCACCGTCGAGGACCACTACGCTGAGGGCGGCATCGGTGAAGCGGTGGCCGCAGCGCTGTCCGACGTCGCCACGCCGGTGTTCTCACTTGCCGTCTGCAAGCTGCCAATGAGCGGCAAGCCCGAAGAACTGCTAGCCTACGAAAGCATCGACGCCGCAGCCATCGTCCGTCGGGTACAGGAACTGTAGCGACTGTCCACCGTTCTGGTGTCAGGCTCCTGATCCAGTGTCTGGCACCAGCTCCCCGCGCAGCAGGTCCATGTACAGAATATCGACACGCTTCCCGTCGCGGGCGCTCGCCTCACGCAGGCAGCCGACATCCTTGAAGCCCAGCTTGTGATACGAAGCGACCGCGCGCGGGTTGCACACGAGCACCGTCAGGAAGATCGTGTGCAGTTCCAGCATGTCGAACCCCACAGTGCAGAGGAGGCGCATCGCCTCCGTGCCGTACCCATGGTCACGGTGCTTCTCCTCTCCGATGAGGATGCTTGCTTCACCCCTCCCCACGATTAGGTTGAGGTTCTTGAGCGCACATCGTCCGACGAGGTCCCCGGTAGATATCAGGTGAATGCCGAACTGCCGGATGTCGTCCGCCACGGTGGATTTGTCGTACGATGCCTCCATCGCCTCCAGGCTGGGGGCTCTGCCGTAACCTTTCGTCAGCCGCGTCACTTCGCGGTCGTTGGCCCATTTCCAGTAAAGTGGAACGTTGTCGCGCCGTTCAGGCGCCAGGAAGACGTGTTGCCCTTCAATCATACGTGGCAGGATGTCCATGCTCTCTTCCCTCCCTCATACGGTAGTCCACTTGACTGGCGTCGTCTCAGTAACCCGGGTCTTCCTCGAGTCGCGCACGGTGTCTGCCCTTGGCCTGGTACATGCGCTTATCGGCAAGTTCCACCAGGTCCCCTCCCTCAGGGTCTCCCCGCACCGTAGCAACACCCACGGAACAATGCACTGGTCCCATATCCGTCAGGACCTGGGTCTGAATGCTCACACGCAGTCGGTCGAGCAGAAGCTCGGTCTCCCGCTGCGAGGTCTCGGGCAGGACGAGCAAGAACTCGTCTCCGCCATAGCGGATGACCTTGTCGATCGAGCGCAGCGACTTGTGCATGACAGCAACCAGCGTCTCGAGGACCCGGTCGCCCTCAGCGTGACCGAGCCGGTCGTTGATCGACTTGAACTCGTCGACGTCCATCATGACAAGTGACACATCGTGACCGTGCCGCCGTGCCCGTTCCAGTTCCTCCGCGAGAATGCCATCCATGGCGTGGCGGTTGTGCGCCCCTGTAAGGCCGTCCAGCAGGGCCTGCTCCCGCAGGAGCTGCTTGATCTGCATGCTTGCAAGCATCAAACCGACACCAGCCGCCAAGGGCGTCAGGTTTCGGATATCCTCGCGGGAAAACGCCCCAGCCTTCTTGCTTTCAAGGTTCAGGACACCGATCACCTTGCCTCCCGCCATCAGCGGAAGAGCCAGGTCAGAGAGCCCACCCGGTACGGCGTGCAGGTAGAACGCACAGGTACGTGCATCGGCAACGTTAACCACACGCCGCAGGCGGAACGCCCGCATGGCCACGCCCACACGATCGTGGACAGAATGCACAAACCCGTCATACTCACTCGCATAGCCCTTCTGCGCCCGCAAAATGAGCGACTCTGTCCCCGCCTCGTACAGAAAAAGCGCGATATACTGGTAGCCAAGGCGCCGCGCGATCCGCTTGATGACTGTGTTCATGTATTCGACCGCGCTTGTCGCGCGAACCCCGTCGAGTGTCGTCTCATGCAGCAGCGCCAGGTAGTTCTCGCGCTTCGCAGACTGCTGCTCTTTCAGGTAGCGGGCGATAATCAGGCTGATCAGGTGGACGAGCGGTCGCAGGGCATCGACATCCCCGGATCTCAGCCGCCGACGCGATGTCTGGACATTGATGATGCTCACGACACGTCGGTCGATGATGATGGGAAAGCCGACGTAGCTGACAAGGTCGTGGGCCGGCCCCCTCCAGTCAGGATAGGCCCCGACATCGCCGATGAAGCACGTCTCACGGTCACGGATGATGCCCATGATGTTGTGCGGCAATTCCCGGTTGAAGCTGCTCTCCAAGTTTCGAAGCTCGCTCCAAGAGATGCCGTTGGCTGCGTCAAAACGTACATGGTGATCCGTATCCACACTCATGACCGTGACCGAGGCGGATGGAATCGACTGGGCAATAAGAGCCACTGCCCGCCGGACGGCCCGTCGCGGGGTCGTTTCCAGCAGAATCTGCTCCAGTTCATCGGTCCGGATCAGCGTCGTCTTGTTCATATGTAGGTCTATTGTAGTTGCTCCCAATCCGACTGCAACAACCTCGCCCGGTTGTCTGACGAGACCGGAGAACTACTTCAATGTCACCTCATGTGAAGCCGCAGACCGCTCGCGGGCATCATAGATGGTTCTTGCCGCTACGATCCCGAGGGCACGCACGGTCGCTTCCGCCCTGATGTCGGCGTCGCGGACCTTGTGAATGACGTGTGGAACCACGCCCAAAACCTTCGCTGCTCGACGGGAGGCCATAGAGGCTTTGTCAGCCAGGCGGTTGAACTGTTGTTGAGCAGACTGAACAGCTTCGGAGACCTTTGCAATCTCGACGCCCGCGGTGGTCAGCTGTTGCTGCATCTCAGCCACTGTGGGAGCAACCTGACGCGCCACGCCCGCCACCTTGACAGCTATGAAGATGAACGCTCCGGCAATCAGCAGCGATGCGCCACCAATCAATATGACGAGTACCCATAATGGGTCCATGTGCTACCTCCTCAGCGCCAACCGGCGCAATTTCTAGTATAGCGCAGCATGCCCCCCGTGTCACAGGCGAGTTGCATTATCTCAATCCAGTGTCTTGTCGTCCCCGCGTAGGAGGGGACCATACGCCGCAACAACTCTGGATTCCCGCCTGCCCACAAATGACCGGCACAATGCAAAGCAGGTTGCATACCACTCACTCGTGGAGTATTATCAATTGCTGCGTTTCAGAACTTGTGAAGATAAGGAGGCACCATGAGCGTTCTGGTCAATTTTGCAATATTCCCTCTCGACAAAGGAGTCAGTGTCAGCTCGTACGTCGCAAGATCTGTGCACATCATCAAGGAAAGCGGCCTCCCCTACAGGCTGGGACCGATGAGTACTGCTATCGAAGGAAACTGGGACGAGGTTATGAAGGTCGTCGACAAGTGCTTCAAGGAACTGCGCAAGGATTCCGGCCGAATCTACATGACACTCCACGTGGACTACCGGGAGGGAACACACAACAGGATTGAGGAGAAGGTTGCATCAGTGGAGAGACAACTCCAGGACTAGGGATGACGGGGTGGTGCATGGATTCCCACCTGCGCGGCAGAGCGCCACTCCCATGACACCAACATGCTCGTGGGAAGCACCCCTCAGAAGCACCCCTCGTATTGGAAAGAAATGCTCGGGGGCCTTGGACTGAAAGGCTCGGGGGAATGACGGATTCGCGTACAGCTGCTGGATGACATTGGAAGCACGCGTTCATCCGGACTGAATCTCCCGCCTCCGCTCTTGCAATATCGCTTCACTGTGGCACCATGTCATGGAAACGCCAGCAGATTTGTCCGCAAGGAGAAGACAGTCGTGCAACACAGCAGTGCCAGACGTGTACCAGATGCAGTTTCCATGCCCGGCTCGACGCTTGGGCTGGACATGATGCAGGAGATTCGGCGCGCAAGCCGCGGACTTGCATTTGCACTGGTGGGCTACATGGCGATCTTCATCGTCCAGCTGACCAGCTACTTCATCACCCACATGCTGGCCCTCCTCGCACAGGCGTTTGCGACGCTCGCCAATGCTGTGGTCGCCATCGTCGTTCTCCTTGCCCTGGCATGGTCGCAGAAGCCGGTCAACATGTACTTTAGATGGAGACGGGGCCGCAGGCGCAACGCTGTCGCGCTCATAGCTGCCGCGTTCATCGTCCTGTTCCTGAGCGTAGGGACCCTGTGGAAAGCGCTGGCGACCTTGATCCACGGCGGAGCATTCAGGGCGGTCAACCCCGCGCTCGCGATTGCGGTGCTTGCTGTTGGCATGCTGCTGGTCAATGTCCCTCTGTTCGACATCGTCCGAAGCGCAAGAGAGGGTTCGTCGATACGTCTGCGCCTCCTGTCCCTCATTAAGGACGAGGTGTGCTACGCCGCTGCGATCGTTGGCATCGCCCTCGCGGCTGCGGGTCACACTTGGGCGGACCCTGCCGCGTCGCTGCTGATAGGGACCGCGATGAGCATCGGTGCAGCCTTGCTCGTCCGCGACTGTGTCCTTCTGCTCAGGAGCCGTCCTGCCCGACCCTCTACTGCCGGCTGACGCCAAGTCCCTCCACACCTCGCGTCTCCTCTATCCGGTCGTTCATCTCCGTTGTCGGCACGCCCTCCTGCAGGTAACGCAGAGAGCTCCTCATGCATCATCAATACTTCTATGAGAGCTAGTGCAGAATCGTGACGTTCCTTCAAGATTAGCAGTCTTGCCATGAGACTGCTAACGCGTATACCATTGAAGGTAGCCGAGGGCACCGAACAACAGTCGGCGACCGTAGATGAAACAATGACCGGCGTAAGCCGGGTGAAAAACGTCAACGCTAAAGGAGGCACCACCATGTACTTCGATCTGAACACAAACCGCATTGCCGCGAATGATTGCTGCTCCACACCCACCCTGACGAACCTGTTTCCCTTTCGCATGGATGCCATGCTGCGCGCAGCCGGACGGTCGGGACGTCTGCCCGCCACCGACATCAGAGAAGATGCGAGCCGCTATGTCATCCTCATGAACATGCCGGGCGTGGCCAAGGAGCGTGTCACAATCACGGCCGAAGACAACGGCCTTACCGTCAGGACGTCCGAAGAGGAGAAGAAGGACGGCGACAC
>JAPLGH010000172.1 GCA_026390285.1 Caldisericota bacterium | reverse complement strand
GGCGGTCAGAGCGAGTCCTCCGGCCATCCAGCCATAGACCCGGTTGAAGAATGCCCGGACGCTGTCCTCCGGACGTATGACGGTTCCCTGGTATTCCATGGAATCATCTCCTTTCAAGCGCAGCAATCATAGCCGGCCACACTGCGTTGTCAAGCATGGGCCGGCACGGTGGATATTCGCTGCCCTCTACTTATCAATACAGCGATTGCCAGCTGTCCGTACGGATGGATTGTGAAGCCGCCGGGTCTGTCGCGGAACAGCTGACAGGATATGGCTTGGTGGCAGGTTGTGTGCGCGTCCTCGTGCCAGGAATGGTTCAGTTGATTTGTCTGGCATGCCACCCTATACTTGGCTGGTAGCACGCTATACGACATGACGCTGCAACGGGGGGTTCTCATGGCGAAGAACTCGAACAGGCACCTCGCAGGTGAACACGGCGATTTCTCTGAATGCGCCGCGCCCGTCGATGCCGTATACGTCGCCGCCCACCAGTGGCAGGAATTTCTGGAGTCCTCCCCTGACCCGATGTGGATCAAGGATGCCCAGGGCCGCTACGTCGCCGTCAACAAAGCCTACCTGCACGCTGACCCGAGACGGACGCAAGATGTCATCGGCAAGACCGACTTCGAAATTCAATCCCGTGAGAAGGCAGAGATCTACATTGCCGATGACCAGATCGCCGCCCGGGACGGCATCTCCGAACACGAGTTCAGCGCGGTGGATCAGGCAGGCAACCTGAGGTACTACAATACGAAGAAGGTTGCGCTGCATGATGTCGACGGCCTGCTGACCGGCGTCCTCGGCCAGGCGCGCGACATCACCAGCCAGCGACGCGTCGAACTTGCGCTCGCCCTGGAGAATCGCCGGTCCCGCCTGTTTCAGGGTATTCTCGAGGCGGCGGCCGCAGCAGCCACGGTCGGTGCGTTCCTTGCTGACGTCCTCACCCTGGCGCATGAACTGTTCGACTATGACCGCGGTGGCGTCTATCTGCTGGACCCTGATCGGAGGACGGCGCACCTAGTGTCCGTGCAGGGAGACTCTGAGGCCGTGCAGGGACAAGCCGCGTCCGTCCCTGCGGACCAAGAACCGTTCTTACGGGTGTACCGGGATGCAGAACCCTTCTTCAGCGCCGCCTGGCACAACCTCGGCTCCTCGGGCCGCCCCGATGACCCGCCATGGACACTCGCCGTCGTCCCCCTCGTTAACCTGGGGCGCGTCGTCGGTTCACTCGACATGGCATGGCGCACGCCACCACAACTTGAGGAAAGCTGGCGGGAGTCCCTGGGGGACATCGCCCGCGAAATCACCATCGGCATGGACCGCATCGAGACAATGGCCGCACTGCAGGAGAACACGTCCAACCTGCAGGCGTTCTTCAACTCGGTACAGGGATTCTTCTTTGTCGTGGGCCGTGATGGCAAGATCCTGGCTGTCGGAGAGCAGGGGGCCCACCGGCTGGGACGGACACCCACAGAACTGCTCGGCACCGACATCAACGACCTGCACCCTCAGGAAGAGCGCGAGCTGTCGCGTATGATCCTGGGCGACATGATCAATGGCACCAGGACGAGCAGTACGCAGACGCTTGTGGCCGCGGATGGCGCCCAGATCCCCGTCAACACCCTCGTGACACGTGGTTCCTGGAATGGGGCTCTTGCGCTGTTCACTACCAGTCAGGACGTCACCGGCTCGCGGAGGGCGGCCGAAGCGCTCGCGGCCGACCGTACAAGGGCGGACGCCCTCTATGGTATCATCGAGGCAGCAGGCAAGGCGGAGTCGATGGAGGAGTTCCTGCCCGAGGCGCTGACCATCGCTCTCGAGGCCACACCTTTTGAGGGCGGCGGCATCTACATCGTCGACGGGGATCACGCCATGCTTGCCTGCGCCACGGGCTTTGGCAGCGAACTCATTGAGCAGGTCCGCTCCGTTCCCGTGGACGAACAGCCCTATCGCACCGCCCTACGGGAAGGGAAAACCGCGGCCTTCACCGAATTCGACCCGATGCCGCCCGGTGGTTTCCGGCAGTACGGAATCGGCTCCATGATGTCGATCCCCATCGTAGCAGGCGATACTGTAGTCGGCGCCCTGAACCTCGCCAGTGCCCATAGTCAGAATGCGGAATTACGGATGGACCTGCTGATGTCGATTGGCCGCACGATCGGCGAGGCCGTCGTCCGCCTTCGTGCCGACGCGTCTCTGCGGGCGAGCCGGGAGGACTTCGACGCACTGTTCGAGGCCATACCGCGTCTTGTGTTCATCCTGCAAGAGGACGGCACCATCGCCAGGGTCAACAAGGCTGCGGCAGATAGGCTTGGGAGGAGGACAGACGAATTGTGTGGAACCGCAGTACTGGACTTCTGCCCGTCGAACCGCCGCGCAGAAGTCGCCTGCATCCTGGCCGACATGGTCGCGGGCAGGACCACCATTTGTGCCCTCCCATTCCTGAGTCGCGAAGGCGAACTCGTCCAGATTGCTACGCAGGTCGTCCGTACGAGCTGGGGCGGCAAGCCTGCCATCTTCGGGGTGGGGCGGGAGCTGAACTCAGGTGGACTGGACGGGGAGAGCTCCGCACAGACCGTCCTCAACGACGAGCTGACTGGCCTTTACAGTGCTTCCGGTTTCTCCGCCATCGCCAGCCAGCAGCTCAAGATGGCACATCGGGGACATATCAATGCAGCGCTGGTCGTCGCAGAAATCGTCAGTGGTGCTGACGCAGGGCCCCCTGAACCTCACATGCTTGCCGACTTTGCAGACATCCTTCGTCAGACGTTCCGGGACTCTGACACCATCGGTCGTATTAGCACGGCCCGATTCAGCGTCCTGGCCATCCAGACAGACAACACCCGCCTTGACCTTCTTGCACAACGCCTGAAGGAATCTATCACAACTCTCAATGCCCAGCGGCCCAGCGGAAAACCTGGTCTGGTGGCGCGCGTCGCGGTCACTCCGGTGGATGCCATGAGGCCGGCGCTTCTGGAAGACCTCCTGTCTCAGGCTGGGGCAGAGCTGGGCGGCCCCGACTGACGTCAGGTCCTCCAGGATGACAGGCCAACATCCTGCAGCCGGCCGTCTCAGGGCTTCGGGTAGGTGATTGTCACGACCCTTGTCGTCGGATCATAGCTGACCGCACACCCTAACTGTTCGGCGACGAACCGCGCGGGCAGCATCGTCCTCCCCTGGAGGATGATCGGAACCACACGGACGTCAGCCGGATCGATAGGGATGCTCCCTCCGTTCACGACTACCGTCGCTCTGCCCACGACCAGCACGAGTGTGAGGTCAGAACGCTGGATGGTCACCGTCCGGGTACCGGCGGTCCAGGTGACGGTCGCCCCCAGTGGCTCGGCCACATAGCGCACAGGCAGCAACGTCCTCCCGTTCTGAATGATGGGAGCGGCATCGAGTGTCACCGGCACGTCGTTTCGCGTCCCATTCGTCGAGCCGATAGTGAATGTCAGAACGATGAGCGCAGGGGCACCGACGTCGATCGTGGCACTGCCTTTGCGGGCATGGGGCGATACGCTGTCTGCATTGCCGATCGCCCAGATGATCTTCATGTTGCCGGATGCCGGAACAGCCTTGTCATGGGTGTCACCTGTGACGCGCTTGCGGCTGAACTCGATGGTCGTCGTCCCTGACTGCTCGCTCCCGGCGCCGGACAGAATATCCATTGTGCCGCCAAGCGACGTGTCATCGGGGTGAGGTCCGAACACCCCGGTCGAGTACTGGTCCAGGACTGTTGCCTTCCCTGCGCTGACCCAGCCAAACACCATGTCGGCTCCATTCATTGCAATCTCGGGGTCGATTCCCAGTGCCACCCAGCCTTTCGTCGCCGCCTGGATGCCAAACCATGCCATATCACCGGTGACAGTCCAGGATAGTGTGTACAGACCATCTCCCAGCACAGTGCTGTGGTCATACTCGCCTGCCTTGACGACGCCATCGACTGCTACCTGCGCCGCCTGAACCCCTGCCGGCAGCATCAACAATACTGCGACAACGACGACCAGACAACACCGGACGATGCCTGCGATGCGTACCCGTTGAACCATGACAAACCTCCCGATGTCAGACAATCTCCAGAGGCGACGTCCGTTGACAGCAAGCCGCCCAGAACATTCCTACTCAGGTCCTGCCGTTGACGATGAGCCCTGCCCCCTCGCAGGACTCATACTCAAACTGCAGGGTTGCGTGCGTAATGCCATACTTGTCATGCAGCAATTCCTGGATCTGCTCCCGCATCGGCCCCGTGTCACGGACCGAGATGTCGTCCACGTTGACGTGTCCCTCAAACATCGTATCAGTATCGCTCACCTGCCAGACATGGACGTGGTGCAAATCCCGCACATGTGGCAGAGCACGGATGTCAGCGTCCAGCTTCGCAAGGTCCAGCCCCTCCGGAGCCTGTTCCATGAGGATGCCGCCGGCCTCCCGGACAACCTCGAACGCCTCCTTCAGAACCCACCCCGCCACAAACACCGTGACCAGGGGGTCCACCCACGTGATGTGCCAAATGGTGACGATGACGCCGCCAATAACGACGCCCACCGAGGAGAACGTGTCCGACAGCAAGTGCAGATATTCGCTGCGGATGTTCAGACTCTCGCCGGCTCCACGGTGCAGCAGGAGGACCGACGTGAAGTTGGCTGCCAGCCCGATCAGGGCCACCGACAGCATGATGCCGCCATTGATGGAAGCCGGATGCAGGAACCTTTGGTATGCCTCGTACAACAGGCCAGCCACAATGACAAACATGATCCCGGCATTGATGCCCGCCGACAGGATCTCGGCACGGCGGTAGCCAAAGGTGTACTTCTCGTCGTGAGCACGGCGCCCCAGGCGCAGCGTCCACAACGTCAGGATGCCAGACAGCATGTCCGTCAGGTTGTGAAACGCGTCGCCAAGCAGAGCCAGCGATCCTGAGACAAGACCACCGATGCCTTCGGCGACAGTAATGGCAAGGTTCATCAGGACGGAAATGAACAGGCTGCGTCCGTTGGACAGTTCGTGTTCGTGGCGGTCACTCATGGTGCACTTCCTTTTCTGCAAGATGGTCCAACGCGAACCCGACGATGATATCGATGTGCTTGTCTGCCAAAACGTAGAATGTGCGCCGCCCATCCCTGCGGGACCGGACGACGTCACTGCGGCGCAGGGCAGCCAGCTGGTGCGAGACGAGCGTCTGGCTCAGACCCGTTTGGCCGCAGATGCCGGCGACGTTGTCCTCACCGTCGCGGAGGGCAAGCAGGAT
>JAPLGH010000067.1 GCA_026390285.1 Caldisericota bacterium | reverse complement strand
GCTGGGGATTGCCGACCAGTATGACGTGCGGCGCAAGGTCCTCTGCCTCAAACTTCAAGTGAAACTGTGCCATGGAATCTACCTCCCTGAGATACTAAAACATGCCACGAGCCAGCCGCGCCGTTCGCTCCGCCAGGGCGTGGATCGAGAGTCGTTCTTTGCCCAGAATATACGTTTCAAGTCGATCGCCGATGGGGTCCGCCCACACGGAAGGGACTCCACCCATCACACCCAGAACCGTTCCCACGAGACCGGCATTGCAGTCAATGTCAAGTCCAGCACGGGCCAGCAGGGCAAATGACTCCGTCATGTCCCGCCCACCATACCAGAGTGATATGATATCCGCCGCCATGTTCGGGTAGGCATGGATCCAGTTGTACTGCTCAAACCGTTGCTCGGCCCATGCAAGCGCCGAGGAAACATCCGATTCCCGTGTGACCATGTCCAGACACTCGTGCAGAACGGCGGCGTATTCGCTCCCCTGAGGAACATATCCCGTCGCTTCCACCGCAACGACACGTGGATCGTCGCGTACGAAGGCGAGGGCGGTGAGCGCTGCTGTATACATGCCCCCATACACACCGTTTGCCGCGTGAGACACGACCCCGTCAAGATGAGCAAGCCTTACCGCCTCAAGTGGTCGCCCCGGCGCCAGCATGCCGCAAATCATCCCGCGCATCTGAACACCAATCCAGTCCGAATAGGGGTTGCGGTAGCTTCCCGATTCGGGCGGCATGAGACCACCACGCAAGTTCTGGATAGCAATCCACTCTGCCGACCAGCCAAAAGGTATTTGCCGCAACCATTCGTCGGCAATGTCCTGCGACGTAAGACCACGTCCATGTGACTCGAAAGCGTCAAGGAGTGCCAGCTCGTAGACAACGTCGTCGTTCATCGTCTCAGGATCCGTGACATAGGAACGGACGTCGCCGTAGATCTCTGAGATCCTCTGGCCTGTATATCCCTCGATGGCAGTGCCAAATGCACCACCCGCAAGCTGCTTCGTCCCATGAGGCAGGGCGCTCGAACCGGAGGTATGAGCATGAGGAATCTTGCGGTGCAGCAAACAGTGCATCGAGGTAATGAGCGGTGAGCATGCGCAGCGCAGGAGCATCTCCACTGCGAGCCAGGCGCAAGCCTTCTGGGATAAGCGATACTGCCAGACTCTCATCGATGCCCTGATTCTCCATCGACTGGGCTGCCTCGCGATAGAGGCACTCCGGAGCGCCTGATCCGGGGACAGAACTCTCCCAGAGCATGAACATCACCTCATCCTGCCCCTTCTCGGCTACGGTCTGCTCAAACCAGTTGCTTGGATGCAGACGCCGGTCCAGCGGAGCGGCAGAACGTCGAATGTCACGTTCCGCCTGCCATGCCTTGATTCTCATGCCCGCCTCCTCTTGCGAACGGAATACAGGTACAGGGAAACGAGTGTCGCGATGTAGGGGATCATGGCCGTGAACTGTGTAGGAATCCGACCACCCTGCAAGAAGACCGTCAGGCCGTCGAAGAACCCAAATAGAAGAGAGATGACCCCGATGCCCCAGGGGTTCCCACTGACCAGAATGACGGCCGCCAGTGAGATCCAGCCGCGCCCTGCTGACATGTTTTCGGAAAACAGTCGCACTGACCCGAGCGAGAGATACGCGCCTGCCAGACCGCAACATACAGCACACACGATGAGCGACCAGACGCGTATCGTGGATGCCTGGACGCCACTCGAATTGAGGCACGCAGCGTTGTAGCCTGCGCCGCGGAGCCGCAGTCCGAAACGAGTCCGGAAGATGATGAACGCGGACAGCGCAGTCACCAAGACTGCCACATAGATAATGAGGTTGTACCCACTGAGCAGCCTGCCCAGAACGCGGATGCCATCAATCAGCGGCAGTCTTACGGCAGGAATTGCACGGATCCCGGCATCGGTGAAGGCTCCCTTGACGTGAAAGATGTCACGTAGCAGGAATGTCGTCAGGCCTACCGCAAACAGGTTCAGTGCTATGCCTGTCAAGAACTCGTCTGTATGAAGTCTCACGGCAAACACAACGAAGATGCCTGCCATGATCAGCGCTCCGCCGATCGCGCATAGAATGCCCAGGACCCAGCTGTGCAGGAAGAACGACCCGAGAACTGCGCAGAACGCACCGACCAGCATCATCCCTTCCATGGCAATGTTGAAGATGCCGGCATAGAAGGTGAATGTCCCACCAATGGCCGCCAGCAGGATCGGGGTCGCTCCGACGAGCATGGCCGAGACAAGTCCGAACAAGACGTTCAACCGGCACTCTCCTTCAGTTTTCGCCTGGTGGCCAGCCGATCGAACACTATGCTCAGTGAAACCCTGCCCGCGACCACAACCAGCACAATAACTGCCTGCAGTACATCGATGAACTCCGATGGCACAGCAGTAACGAGTTCCATACCTATGGCACCCTGCTGCAATGCGCTGAAGAGCAACCCGTAAAAGAAGGTCCCCGAGATGCCATTGCTGGCCACGACAGCGATCATGATGCCATCCCAGGCATAGTTCGCGCCCAGCCCCTTCACGAAGCGATGGGGACCGCCCATGATCATCAGCCCTCCGGCAAGCCCGGCGAGAGCTCCGGTGACCAGCATGACGCGAACATAGTTGCGGTCCACCTTGCATCCGCCGATCCTTGCAAACAGCGAGTTCTGCCCGGTCATGCGCCATTCGTAGCCGCTGCGGCCTCTGCTCATGACCAGCCAGCAGACGACTGCCGCAAGAACCATGAACAGGACAGTTGTGTTCACCCCTCCCAAGTCGGGCAGCCACGCCGCGGTGCTGATGGGCCTGGTCATCGGACTCATAGCAGAGGGGTCAAACAGGGGGTACGTAATGACCCACAGCGTGAAGTAGTCAGCGATGAAGTTGAGCATGAGCGTGACAATGAACTCATCCATGGCGAAAGCACGTTTGAGCAGTGCTGCAAGCCCTGACCACAGCGCCCCGCCGAGAAGAGATGCCAGGATACAAAGCGGGACGAGGAATGCCGAGGGCAGATGGACGAACAACCCGACCAGTGTCGCACCCAGGGCCCCCATGACGAGCTGACCCGGCTGTCCAAGGTTCACGGGGCCGGAGGCAAACGCGATCGAAGCCGAGAGCCCTGTCAGGACAAGGGGAACGGCTCGCGTCACCGTAGCAGTGAATCCCGACCCACTGAACAACGAGTACTGGAGCAGTGCACCGTAGGTCGCAACCGGATTGAACCCCTGGAGCGCCAGCACGAACGCTCCAATGGCGAACGCTGCCAGGACGCCAAGAATCCCGCTAAGAGCCTGTTTCCGCATGTGCAGCTTCCTTTCCTCCGAGCATGTAGTACCCGACCTCCTCACGACTGGTCGTGTCCGTAGCAAGGTCCGCGACGACCTCGCCCTGGCACATGACGACGATGCGGTCGGCCACTATGAATAGTTCGTCGAGGTCGGCCGATACCAACAGGACAGCCCGTTTCCTGCTCCGCAGGTCCAGGAGCAGCTGATGGACATACTCGATGGAACCGACGTCCAGGCCTCGCGTCGGCTGGTCCATGAGGACGAACGGCGTTTCCAGCAGTAGTTCACGACCGAGAATCACCTTCTGCTGGTTGCCGCCCGACAGTGAGCTGAACGGATCCGACGAGTGCCCCATGCTGACAGTAAACTGGTCTCGAATCTGATCGACAAACTCGGCTGCATGCCGGTAGTCGAGTCCAAGCCCCCTCCACGTGCGAAACCGTGGGTCAAGGATGTGGTGTGTCATAATCGCATCCTCCAAAATGGACGCCGTCACACTCGCGCCCATCTTTCCCCTGTCCTGGGGAACGAACGCAATCAGCATCCGTCTGGTCAGGATGTCAGCATGCGTAATGTCCTTCCCCTTCACCTCAAGTGTCCCAGATGTCATTGGGGCCAGACCCATGATTGCGTTCACCAGCTCGAACTGGCCGTTCCCTTCGACGCCGGCCACCCCTACGATCTCGCCGGCACGCACGTCGACGGTCACGTCATGCAGTCTTATGCGATGCTCGATGTCGCTGCAATTCAGTCTTCGCGCATGGAAGATGATCTCTCCGGGTTCCTGCGGCTGGCGCCGCGACGTGAACAGGACCTCTCTACCCACCATTTGCCGGGCCAGATCCTCTTTCGTGAGTTCGGACGCAGCGGACGTACCGACGACCTTTCCGCGCCGCATGACGGTCACCCGATCGCTCAAGGTCAGGACCTCGTCCAGCCGGTGGGATATGAAGATGATCGTATGTCCTTTGTCCCTGAGACGCGCCAATTCAGCAAACAGCTGGGGGATTTCCTGAGGCGTCAGAACCGCCGTCGGCTCGTCCAGAATAAGCACGGAGACATTTCGGTACAACAGCTTGAGGATCTCGACCTTCTGGCGTGCAGCTACCGAGATATCTCCTACCAGTGCGTCAGGGTCCAGGTTGAACTGAAACTCCTCGATCTTCTGACGCACTGCTTCACGCGCCTTATGAGCATCGACCGTCCCAAAAGCGCGGACAGGCTCGGCGCCCAGGACGATGTTCTGCCATACCGTGTACTCCGGAATAAGCAGGATCTCCTGGTGCACCATACCTATCCCGGCAGAAATCGCTTCACGTGGCGTCCTGAATTCGACCTTGGCACCCCTGAAGAAAATGGTCCCTGCGTCTCGGCGCTCGAGACCGTAGAATACCTTCATAAGGGTGCTCTTCCCGGCTCCGTTCTCTCCGACCAGCGCGTGGATCTCGCCGGCTTCAAACGATACCGACACGTCAGCAAGCGCGACGGTGTCCGGGGGAAACACCTTGGTAATGTGCTGCAGGTCGATCAGGACGCCACCTGCCACGAACAGCCCGTCCTACTGGTACTTGGTGACGGCGAGTGTGCCGTCGATGATCTGCTGACGGACGGTGCTGATGCGATCGAGAATGCTCTGCGGAAGGACTTGCACCGTCGCCTCGGTCACCAGATCGACAGTACCGGTCTTCATACCGTACTTCAAAACTTGACCCGGCTTGTAGGTGCCATCCTTGATTGTCTTGTAGACGTCTTCAATGGTCTTGCCAACGTCCTTGATATCCGACGCGATGACGTAGCCGGGCTCGATATCGTTCTGATTCGTGTCGACGCCGATCGCGTACAGGCCACGCTCTTTGGCTGCCTGAAGCACGCCCAGACCCGTGGCGGCGGCAACCTGGAACACAACATCGCACTTCTTGTCATAGAGACTGAGAGCGGCCTGCTTGCCTTTGGCCGGGTCGTCCCAGATACCGGCGAGCACGACCCGCTCGACCTTGATGCTCTTGTCGATGTAGTGGACGCCATCCTCATAGGCCTTTACAAAAGCCATCACCACCGGGTCATCCGCCGCAGCGACCACGCCGACGACCTTGTCGGCGTTGATATTCTTGATGCTCATATCTGTGGTCGTAAGACCGGCACAGACACCTGCCAGAAACGCACTCTCTTCTTCGATGTACTTGATGGACGTTATCGTACTCTTGCTGTTCTGCACAATCGTGTCGATGTTGACGAAGATCTTGTCCGGATACTTGTCCGCCATCGCCTTCAGGGCATCCTCGAACGCATAGGAAATGACAAATACGACATCGCTGTATTGGGTGGCCGCTTCGAGGCCGGGCTCGTACTTGCCTGCATCGAAGTTGCACTCGATTGTCCTCGTCTCCACACCATACTGCGCCTTGATGTTGTCGATCCCCTTCTGGCCGGAATCGTAGAACGCATTGTCGCCAAGGGCTCCATTGATGAGGTAGACGACTTTGTCGGTCTTGGGACCAGTCACTGTCGGCTTACAGCCGGCAAACGACATACTGATGATCATAAGCACGAGCAGCGTACATAGCATTCTCTTCATGTTGGCTCTTCTCCTTTGTCCTTCAGATCTGCTGCTTTGGGAGATGGTCTCCCCTCCGCAGCCTTGCTTCAAGAAACGTAGTGACTTCGACCTCATCCGGCATGGATTGCTGAGCACCCGGTCGCGTTACCGTCAGCGCTCCCGCCGCCATCGCCCGGCAGAGCGCCGCGTCGGGGTCAAACCCTTGGTCTAACGACGCTGCAAACGCTCCCTGAAAAGAATCGCCTGCAGCCGTCGTATCGACCGATACCACCGAAAAAGCAGGCACCTCGGGGCTCTCGAACGCGCCAACCGCAAATGCACCCTTTTCCCCCCGCTTCAGGACGACGGTCCGTGCGCCCAAGCCCAGAAATACTGCTGCAGCCGCATCGAGATCGTTGGTTCCCGCAAGAGCTCGAGCCTCACCTTCGTTCGGCATAAGGTAGTCCACATCAGTGAATACCCCCGGCATCAATGTGATAGACTCCCAGGGCGAAGGGTCAAGGATAACCGTAGCCCCCCTCTGGTGAGCCATCTGGGCCGCCTCAAGAACAACTGCAAATGGAATTTCACATTGCAGCAAGAGAACGACGCCGGGTTGCAGCAAACCGTCCAGAATCTTGAGTTCAGCGGCGCCGACGGCACCGTTGGCACCCGGGACGACCACAATGCGATTCTCGCCGCCTCTTTCCACTACGATGAACGCGACCCCCGTCGGCAAGACCGGATCCACGGTTACGCCGCCCACGTTCACTCCATAGGCCGACAACCCATTCAACAAGTCCCGCCCAAAAGCGTCTGATCCCACGCGCCCGACAAGGTAAGTCTCCGCTCTCAGTCGGGCAGCCTGCACCGCCTGGTTCGCGCCTTTCCCTCCCGCGTTCGTGAGCCATCCAGTCGAGACAACGGTCTCACCCTGGGCCGGCGCACGTTCGCAGCGGACCACGAGGTCCATGTTGATGCTGCCGAATGATATGACCATGACTACCGGTCCCGTGCCGAGGAAGGCTCCGCAGAAGCATTCCGGACAGCCGTCGAATCCCGGACGACAAGTTCCGTCGGCAGGACCACCGGCTGATGTGGCGCTTGACCGCGTCTCATGTTCAGAATTGCCGTCACCGCAAGTCGACCCATCTCATAAGCAGGTTGTCGTACGGTCGTCAGCGACGGCTTCAATATCCTGGCAAATGCTATGTCGTCAAAACCAGTGACCGATATCTGGTCCGGCACGAGGATGCCGACTTCTGCAAGTCTTGCCAGAGCGCCAAATGCACACAAATCATTGGCACAGACGACGCTCGTGGTACCATCCATCATGGGACCAGCCTGCTTCATAGCCAGGTAGCCGTCGTCCATACCAAAACCCGCCCGCACAACATGAAAGTCGATGTGGTGCAGACGGCACTGGTCACGGAACCCTCTGAGCCTGTCCTCAGTTGTGGAAATCCTTGGAGGCCCTGCGAGATACAGGAGCTTGCGGTGTCCCAGCCCAGCCAGGTGGTCGACTACGGCCTTGCTCCCACCGTAGTTATCGGCATTCACCTGCGAAACCAGGGAACCGACCAGCCTGCGGTCCATGACGACAACAGGGATACCCGTCGCCAGCTCTGCCACATATGCATCTCTGCGGGAAGCACTGGCAAGGATGATTCCCGCCACAGTCAGGTCGTGCAAAGAATGCAGGTACTGTTTTTCCTTGGCCACATGACCGTCGCTATTGCAGACGATGAGGTTCAGACCATGCTTGCGTGCTTCATCCTCTACGCCGCGCACAATAGCTGGAAAAAAGGGATTGGTGATGTCTGGAACCACAAGCCCAATGAGATCGGATTGGCCGCGGACCATGGCGCGCGCTATTGGATTGGGCTTGTAGTCCAACTCCCTCGCCATCTTCAGGATGCGCTCACGCAGCTCCGGCCGTACCATCTCCGGCTTCGAGAACGCCCGCGACACGGTGCTGGTGGAAACGCCGAGCTTCCGCGCGATTTCCCTCATGGCTACTCCACCCTCGGCAGCCAGATGCCCGTCTGCTTCTGATACTTGCCCTTCTTGTCCTGATAGGAGATGCCGCACATCTCGTCGGCTCCCATGAAAAGGACCTGAGCAATCCCCTCGTTGGCATAGACTTTGACGGGGAGCGGCGTCGTGTTGCTGATCTCGATGGTGACGAAACCTTCCCATTCGGGCTCAAGCGGCGTCACATTGACGATGATGCCCGCTCGAGCATAGGTGCTCTTGCCGATGACAAGACACAAGACATCGCGGGGAATCCGGAAGTACTCGAGACTGCGTGCCAGCGCGAAAGAGTTCGGCGGGATGATACAGGATTCCCCCTTCATGTCTACAAAACTCTGCCCGGTGAACGCCTTTGGATCGACGATGGCATTGAAGACATTCGTGAAGACCTTGAACTCGTCCGCCACACGCATGTCGTATCCATACGATGACACACCGTAGGAGACGACGCCCCTGGGACAGTCTGAGGCAAACGGTTCGATCATGCCAGCCAGCGCGTGGGTCGTGATCCAGGTGTCAGACTTGATTCCCATCTCTCGCCTCCAAAACCCGATTTTCGCCTGCAAACGCTACCATTGTGTTCAAAAGCATGCTCGGGTCAAGGCTTGGGGCCGGTCGGCCCCGCATGGGCCTGCCCAAGTGCTCAAATCTCACAAACCGACCTGGGCACGCCAAGTGCTGCGATCGACCACTGACCCTCCTGTCCACTGCTCTTACGGCAATCATATCACTCATTGTATGTATCAGGCAGGTCGTTCTCAAACATGACCGTGTCACCTGGCTCCAGCAGGCTTCGCATGAGCCCTGTTACTTCTTCAAGGGAACGAGCAGTGAGAATACTCGTCTCCGGGAATCCTGCCGACAGCAGCCCCTCGCGGACCGACCGAGTCTTCTTCGGGCCGACAAGGATCACCACGTCGGCCGCCTTGGCTGCCCGCCTTCCTGCCTGGACGTTTTCGACATCCTCTGCATCGCCCAGCGACACCAGTCCGGGGGTGACAAGCACCCGCCGTGAAGGAAAAGCAGCCAGTACTTCCATTGCCATGGCGAATCCGGCAGGGTTCGAGTTGAAAGCATCGTCGATGATGTGAACGCCGCCGGAGCCGGCCATCATCTGCAGGCGATGAGGAGGTGCCTGCAGTGTGGCGACACCATCCTGGATTGCGTTCCAGGATACCCCCAGCTCGCGTGCCACTGCGACAGCGAGCAGAATGTTCTCAACATTCTGCCGTCCGAGCAGCACCGTGTGGCAGCCGAATCGCTCATCCTGACTCGTCACGATATCAAAGGAAAGACCTTCGGCGCCCGTCACGACACCCTCGGCATGCAAGTCACATGCCAACGACCCACCTGCGCTCACCCTCAGGAGTCTCTTCCCCTGCACGGTTTCGACTTCTGCAAGAACAGGGTCATCGCCGTTCAGGACAACCGTGGATCCACTGGCAGGCATGTTGACGAACCCCTTCATGACGCGCTGGATGACAGCCTCAGAACCGAACTCCTCGAGGTGTTGCAGACCGACCGACGTCACGATCGAGATACTGCAGGGGACCAGGCTGAGAAGATGCTCAAATCCACCTTTTTCGTTCTCGGCCAGCTCCACAACGAACACCTCATGTTCTGGGCCGAGTTGTCCACGGATGACCCGGCAGATGCCCATGGCTGTGTTGTAGCTCTCGGGCGTCATCAGAACGCGATATCGCGATTCCAGAAGGTGTGCCGTGAAGAACTTGGTGCTGGTCTTGCCATAGCTCCCCGTGATGCCGACGACCGTCGGACCAAACCGGCCAAGGGTTTTGCTCGCATCTCTCACGTACCAGTCACGTATCAGAGCTTCCACAGGCTCCATGATCGTGCGGCTGACAACCAGAATGAGAGGGGCTATGGCCGGCAAAAGCAACGCTACCGCAAGGCCGAGTCCTTGCTGTCCGGCGAACGATGCCAGACAAGCCCCCACAGTGAGGATCGCTGCACAGACCAGCAGGCGTCGCGCGCGAGGAGTCATGACCAAGGCTTTCTTCACTGGACTCCGCGCCCCGAGACGACGCTCCCACACGAGTCCCACAAGACCAATAGCTATCGACAGAATGCAGGCGATGACGATCGAAGGTGCTGATTCAAGGCGCAGGAACAGCACGGCGACCCCAAGGAGCCCGAGGAGGTCAAGCATCGGATTGGCAACCAGCCGGCCAACGTGGAGGAGAGCCCAGTGGAAGAACCGTCGCGTATCATATTCTTCAAGCTGCAGCATGTGAAGTAGATAGACAAATCTTGCCAGGGCAAGAGTGAGGGCAGTACCGGCAGCCAGGACCAGAAGGAGCGCCGCCAAACTACTCATCCTGTCGCTCCTTCTCGCGTTCCATGGAGGAATGCGCTTACCACGGCATTCACGAACGCCGGGTTGTCCAGATAGCTGAAGTGACCCGCATTTGAAACAGCAATGAGTCGCGAACCGCTGATCAGTCGTTCCATCTTCCGTCCATCCGCTATGGGGGTTTCGGTGTCCTTTTCCCCCCACAGGAGCAGTGTCGGTGCACGAACGGCACCCAGGCAGGCAGTAAGGTCGAGACCCACGGTTCTCACCATGGATGCCCTCATCACGCCGGTCATCGCTCTGTAGTCGGCACTCCCAAACCGCATGGCAAGCCGCTCCTGCAGCGCCGGTCCCCGTGCCCCGAGGATCGGGAGACGCAGGACCGCCTTAGCTACTTTGTAGAAGGCCTGACGCGTGCGCCGCCTGAGCGTCGCCGGCGGCTTGATCCCGGCAGCGTCCACAAGGACGAGGGCCTCGACAGTCTCAGGCGCGTGCGCTGCCAGCCATATGGCGATGCGGCCACCGAACGAGTGTCCAACGTACGTCGCGCGCACAATCCCAAGAGACGTCATGGCTTTCGCGACGAAGGCAGCATACTCGGGCGTGCCCCACGGAGCCGGAGGAGGACTGCTGCCGCCAAAACCAGGAAGGTCGAAAGCAAGAACTCGGTACTTGTCCCGCAATCCTGCGATGAGCGGCGTCATACTGGCCGCCCGGCCGCCCCAGCCATGCAACAGCACGACGGGGTCTCCGGACCCTTCGTCCACATACGTAAGCGTGATGCCGTCGATGAGCGTGCTACCCACGAAGCCCCGTCAGACGGTCCTGCTTCCGGACTTGCCCTTTGAACCCAGCTTCAGGAGGTCTGAAACATCATAGCTGATGACGTTCGACCTGCGGTCTTCAAATGCTTCGCAGGCTAGATCGATCAGCTTCGTGAGCAGGTCACGGTATTGCATGCCGACCGCTTCCCACAGGTAGAACGACAGCGCCCCCGGAATCGTGTTGATCTCGTTGACATACACAGCTCCCGATCGATCGATCAGGAAGTCTACCCGGGCGACTCCCCGGCAATCAAGTGCAGTGAATGCCCGGCATGCCAGATCTTGCAGCCTGTGGGTGAGTTCGTCGCCGAGATTCGCCGGCACCTTGCGTGCCTCCGCTTTTTGAGTACCACTACTCGACCCGGCCGTAGTCTTGTATCCCACCTTGTATTTGGCATCATAGTCCAGGAAGGCGTGTGAACTGAAGACTTCCTCGCACGCGGATGGCATCGGCTCGTCGTTGCCCAGGACCGCGCAGTTCACCTCACGATGATCAGTGACTGCCTGCTCTACAAGCAACTTGCGGTCGAAGTGGCTGGCGACCTCCAGTGCGTATCGCAGTGTGTCATGATCCGTCGCACGCGTGATCCCGACACTGGAGCCCAGGTTGGCTGGTTTCACAAACATTGGAAATTGCAGTCGCTGCTCAGCCATATGAAGGCAGTCCTCCGGCGAAGCACGCCATGTCCGCCTGCTGAAACTGACGTACGGAACCACGGGGATTCCGGCGGCCGCGAACAGCTGCTTCTGGAACACCTTGTCCATGCCCAGCGCAGAGCCGGTCACACCTGCGCTCGTGTACGGGACGCCCAGCAGTTCAAACAACCCCTGCATTGTCCCGTCTTCACCGTTGGTACCGTGATTGCACAGCAGTCCGACGTCGACAGCCAGTGGTTCCGCATCCGTACCACGGCCCATGAAACCTTTGCGCGGAGCCTGGACCACGAAGGTCGACTTTCCGGCAAAGGGCTGCAGCTGCACGCGCTGTGCCTTGGCGGGTAGACTGACCAAATCACGGAATACTTCCATCGTTTTCAGTGCTTCTCCCGTGAACCAGATGCCCTCCTTGGACACGTAGAGCGGGACAACCTCGAAGCGCTCCTCGTCCAGAGAATTCATCGCCTGAACGGCGGTAATGATAGAGACCTCGTGCTCGACTGAGCGCGAACCGAAGACAACGGCGACTCTCTTCTTCATTCATAGCTCCTTGCACCGGCTCCGCGGGACGGACTCCCCCGAAAAGCCCGTGAATTGCTGAATTCATGCACATTCAGTCTATTCCTTTTGGACCTGTTTGCAACGGACCGGGCGAAAAAACCAGGGCCGGAGGCGTGCATTGATATCGTTTCAGCACACCACGTTGACAGCAGGGGCTGATGTTATATATTGGAATACGAACAATTGTCTGTGAAAGGATGGTCCTGATGAACTACAGATCATTCGGGAGACTCGACTGGAAGCCTTCTGCACTCGGATTTGGCACCATGAGACTGCCTACCGTCGGCGAAGACACTTCAGCCATCGATGAGCAGCAAGCCATCACTATGCTGCGTACCGGCATCGACGGAGGAATCAACTACGTCGATACGGCCTACCCCTATCACGGCGGCAAGAGTGAAACGCTCGTCGGCAAGGCCCTCCAGGAAGGCTACCGGGACAAGGTGCACCTGGCCACCAAGATGCCTTCCTGGCTCATTGAGTCACAGGCTGACATGACCCGCCGCTTCGAAGAGCAGCTGCAGCGCATGCGGACCGACCACGTCGAGTTCTACCTGCTGCATGCTCTCAACGCTCAGCGGTGGCACAAGCTGCGCGATGTCGGAGTCCTCGAGTGGGCGCACGAGCGCATTCGGGAAGGACGCATTGGCTGTCTGGGCTTCTCGTTCCATGACAGCAATACGACTTTCCGGGAGATTGTCGACTCCTGCCATGACTGGACATTCTGTCAGATTCAGTACAACTTCCTTGACGAAGAGACACAGGCGGGCACTGATGGACTGCACTATGCAGCATCTATGGGATTGGGAATCGTCGTCATGGAGCCTCTGCGTGGTGGAAAACTGGCAGTGCCAAACTCAGAAATCTCAGCAATCTGGGACGCAGCCTCGACCAGACGTTCGGCAGCCGAATGGGCGCTGGACTGGGTCTGGAACCACCCCGAGGTCTCGCTGCTGCTTAGTGGCATGACTACGCTGGAACAGGTCCAGCAGAATCTGGTTGCTGGCGGCAGGTCAGGAGCGGATATGCTTACCCGTGGCGACCTCGACCTGATCACACGCGTCCGGGACGCTTACAACGCCCTCGTCCGCGTTCCCTGTACAACATGCAACTACTGCATGCCCTGTCCCAATGGCGTCAACATCCCAGGCATGTTCCAGCTGGTTAACGACGCATCGATGTTTGGAAACCTGGACATCCAGCGCAAGAGATACGGCCAGACAAAACGTGATGGGTCGTCAGCCGACAGCTGCATCCGTTGCGGACTATGCGAGGACAAGTGTCCACAGCACATTGCCATTCGCGATGAGTTGGCAGGCGTCGCTGAGCAACTCGGCTGACGCTCTACTCCGATCGCTGGGATCGGCGTGTTGAACGGCACTGACGGCAGTATCCGTACAACACGAGGCTGTGATTAGTGACCTCAAAACC
>JAPLGH010000019.1 GCA_026390285.1 Caldisericota bacterium | reverse complement strand
GAGTCCGGCGATGACGACTGCCAGGACAACCTTGCCTATCGTTTTCCTCATAGTGTTCTCCCTTCTTACGGGGTCACCCCCGGAGTGCGGCACCCATGGATGCTGCCACCTCTACTACGCCACACGGAAGGGTTTCGTACACCCGTCCTGTGAAGAGCGCGGGAATGACGGAGGGGTGACCGGAGTCTACGGAGCAGCAAACTCCGCCGTGAACGTGATCGTCTCCCCGGCACGGCCTAGCTGTGAACCCACCGGCACCATGCTGACCAGTTTGGCGTCAGATGGTCCCCCGCCCGTCACGGTCAGGCTATAAACGCCCGGGCGCACAAAGATTTCGTAGGGGACCATTGAACCTGTCCACTGCTGTGCCCCAATCAACCGGAAGGCGAGGCGTCCCGACCATGCCGTCCCCTTCTGGGTCGCCTGGATGAGAACAACGGTCTCTCCTTCCGGTGCCACGACGCGCCTGATCTGTCCAAAAAACACGGGCAGAGCCATCCCAAGGATGACGCAGAACGCCAGAAAGACCGGCAGACCGCGCTTCACCTTCGCCAGTTCCTCCGAGCCGCGCCAGCTGGCGCGTGCCTGTTCCGGCCTGGCCGAGAGCGCCACTTTGTACCGGGACCTGCCACGATACCGGGCCCCGTCGGCACTCCTGGATGGTCGAGGAGCTGTCGTGTATGAACTGCGTGACTTGTAGAGTCTCATCTATTTCTCACCTTCAGTGTAGCAGGCTTCGATGCGCTGCCAATTTGGGGTGACGACAGACAGGGCAGAGCAGCACGCCCAGCCCTGTCAAAAAGGTTCCTCTGTACCAGATCTCAGGTTTCGCCTGATGTGCCGCCCCCCCCCAGCCCTAAAGGGACAAACCTGTTGGGCATCAGGCATGGTGAACCTACGAGTTCATGCGTGGTGTATCTGTCTCCTGAGCTTTGTATACATCTCACGCGCTCGCGCCAGGTACTTCTGGAGCGTGTGTACAGCAGATCAGCGACGACTGAACAGCGACTGGAATGCCTTGGCGAAGGCAACCATGCCGAGCATCATGCCACCGATCCAGATGATGCCGCCACTCTGAAGGGTCCACGCCGTCGCGTCAGCAGGCGTCTGCGCTTGCAGCTCTAGCACGGTCTGGTACAGTCTGAGGCCGCAGAGGGCAAAAACCCCTCCGCTCAGGACCGCTGCAAGGATGACCGATACCCATCCCCTTACGGCGAGCGCGACAATCCCGCTCACCACGCACAGGAGCCCCAGCCCGACACTCAGCAGATTCTGTAGGTTCAGAGGGGTGGTCTGCTTGCTGATGAACAGGCCCTGGGCAGCCAGCATGGCTATACCGCCAATGATCGCAATGAACCCACCGCCAAGACGCTTCGCCGATGTCGCACCACGAGCGCGCTGATAGCCTGCTGCCATAGGTGCCTGGGGAGGGGCAGGGCTGGCATACGGATTCCTGGGCGCCGCGCCAGGTCCCCCATAGGGTGCCGCCTGCGCGGGCTGCGGTGAGGATGCAGGTGCTGAGCTGTAGGGTCCTGCGCCGACAGGCTGAAGGGGAGGTCCCTGGGTCGCAGGTGCCGGAGCCGCCTGCTGGACGTCAACCGCTGCAACCGGATTCTGTTCGGCAACATCTGCTCCGCAATTCGGACAATGCTTCGCTTCGGGAGGAATAGGCTTTCCACATTCGATACAGAACTTCGCGGGTTCCATCGTTGGTCCTCCAGTGCTGTCTCGTATTCTCCGTGCAGGTTCGACGGTCATGCGGTCATCCGTGCTATGCTCAGTATACGGGATGCGGAATGCGCTTCAAGGACACCACATCGACTCATCCAAGATCTGCGTGGCTATGGGGTCAGCTGGTAATTGCACCCACGGTGGTACATGTGTGTGGAGTCAACTGATCTGGTCATCAACATCTCCTGGAGGAGGACCGGAAACGCGCGCTCAGCAATCGTGGAGAGCGCGGCGGATCACCGCCGCCGAGATAGCGACTGAAGTGCCCTGCTGAAGGCAAGTATCCCTAGTATCGCGCCGCCTATCCAGAGGATGCCGCCGTTGTGCAGAGTCCAGGCGGTCGCTTCTGCAGGCGTCACCGTTCTGATCATCTGCACCGCCTGGTACAGCTTGAGTGCACAGAGGGCAAAGACGCCACAGCTGAGGAGTGCCCCAAGGATGACCCAACCCCACCCTCGTACCGCGAGTGAAACGACCCCGCTCACGAGGCACAGCAGCCCCAACCCAATGTTCAGAAGGTTCAGCGAGCTCCAGCCCCCCTTGCTCACAAAGAAGCCCTGCGCCACCAGCATGGCAACGCCGCCAAGGATGGCAATGAACCCGCCGCCCAGTTGCTTGGGCAATCGGGCCCGAAGAGTGTCTTGAATGCCTGGAGCCGCAGTCGTCTGCGGATTTGGAGGAAGAGCGCTGGCATCGGGGCTTCGGGGCGCCGCGCCGGGTGCGCCGTAGGGCGTCTGCGCGGGCTGAGACGCAGGTACGTCTCGTGGCAGCGTCAGCGTCGCACGGTACGATCCCGTACTCACAGACTGGGGGGAAGGTTCCTGGGTCGGTGGTGCTGGAGTCGCCTCCTGGACGTCTGCTCCACAATTCGGGCAATGCTTTGCTTCCGGCGGTAGAGGTTTTCCACACTCGATACAGTGCTTCGCAGGTTCCATCGTTGGTCCTCCAAAGAAGTCTTGACTTCCCCGCACAGGTTCAACAGTCATGCGGTCATCCGTGCTATCCTCAGTATATGGGGCGAGCGACGGGCTTCAAGGACGACTGCGACGCCTGATAGGACAATGACTTGACAGAAGGGGCTCAGAGTGCATGATGAAACGACTGGTGCGGGGGCGGCACGAACCATCGTCTCGTCCGGCACCAGATCCGAAAGGACCAGGATGAACAACGACCTCAACTATCAGGGCTCGGATCTTGTGCTTGACCGTGTGCCTCTGGCCAGCATGGCGACAGAATATGGCACCCCGGTCTACGTCTACTCGGCGTCCTCGATCCGCAGGCAGGCCGCCCGGCTCATGCAGAGTCTGGGCACGATCGGATCACTCCACTACGCCGTCAAGGCGAACGCAAACCCGGCACTCCTCGCCCTCGTCTTCAGCATGGGCATCGGGGCCGACACGGTGAGCCGGGGAGAAATCCAGGCGGTCCTGGATGCAGGCTGTCCTGCCGACCGCATCATCTTCTCCGGCGTCGGAAAGACGCGGGAAGAACTGGCTTTTGCGCTGGACCATGACATCTTCATCAACGCCGAAAGTGAGGAGGAGCTGGCTGCCGTCGCCCGCCTGCGAAGGGGAACCCACATCGGCATCCGCATCAATCCTGGCGTGGATGCACGCACCCACCAGTACCTCACCACTGGGATGGACGAGAACAAGTTCGGCATCCCGGTTGACGCCGCCCCTGACGCCTTCCGGCTGGCCATGGACGCAGGGCTCGTTCCTGACACCATCTCTTGCCATATCGGCAGTCAAATCACGAGTCTCGAGCCCTATCGCAAGT